>JANPNG010000038.1:0-2043 GCA_031427355.1 Hylemonella sp. | reverse complement strand
CAGGCCCAGGGTGTCGAGCACATTGATTTGCGTCACGCCTTTGAGCGCCGTTTTTTGTCCCACCATATTGAGCGCCGCCACACGCGCCTGCTCGGCGGCGTTGGGCTGGATGGCGCTGACGATGGTCTTGCCGCTGACCTTGTCAAAGGCCTCGGCGCAATCACCTGCCGCGTAAATGCCGGGCACATTGGTTTGCAGGTGTTCGTCGGTCAGCACGCCTTGCAAACAGGTGATGCCCGAGTTTTCCAGAAACCCAATCAGGGGCTTGACGCCCGCTGCACTGATGACCAGGTCGGCCTCCATGTGCTGGCCGTTGGACAAACGCACCTTGAGCGCCTCACCGGGTGCACCGGGCTCAATGGCCTCGACCTTGGTGCCTGTAAACACCTGCACGCCTTTGGCCTCGCACCAGTCGCGAATCATGCCGCCTGCGGTGGGCCCCATCATGCGCGGCACCATGCGGTCGCCCATCTCCACCACACTGAGCTTGACGCCGCGTGCGGCCAGCGCCTCCATGATGATGCAGCCGATGAAGCCTGCGCCCAGTTGCAGCACGCGCGCCCCTTTGACCGCGCGCTTCATGATCTGGCGCGCGTCGTCCAGCGTCCAGCAGTGGTGTACGCCAGCGCTGTTAATGCCCGGTATGGGCGGGTTCACCGGCACGGAGCCGGTGGCGATCAGCAGCCGATCAAACTTGAGGGTTTGACCGTTGTCGAGCACGACACTTTTGTTTGCCACATCCACCTGCTTGGCGCGAGCTTGAATCACATTGATTTTCAAATCCGAGAAGTGCGTGTCGCTTTTGCGAAGGTGTGTCCCGCGTTCCGCAATATTGCCCATGAGCAGGTAAGGAATGGCCATACGCGAATAGGGCGGCTCGGGCTCGTCGCCGACCACGGTGATGGTGTCATGCGGTGCCTGCTTGCGGATCGTCTCTGCTGCAATAACGCCGGCCGGACCAGCGCCAAGGATGAGGTGATGGGTCATGGTGCTACTTTCAGAAAAAGAAAAGCGGCCTGGGGTGGGCCGCTGTTTCGTGGATGCCTAAAGCGGCTTCGGGGTAATGCTTACAGCCCCAAGCGGGTCTTGGTGGCAGCGGTGGGGCGACCTTCAGGGTCCCAGCCACGCACCTCGTAGTACTTGGGCAGCATCTGCGCCAGCATGCTGACCTTGCCCTTGGCTGGGCCGGTCTTGGCGGGCTCGGTCAGCAGCCGCTTGGGCAAGCTGTCGTCTTTGGCGGTAAAGCCTGCGGCGTTGTTGAACTCACGCTCCAGGTTCCAGATGCGCTCGCCCACTTTTTCCAGCTCTTCGGTGGTGAACTGCTCGCCAATGGCGGCCTGCAACTGCGGTGCCAGATCGGCCAGACCCCAGGCAAAGGTGGTGAAGATGCACAGACCGGATGAGTCAAACGCAGCCGTGGCGTCCTGAAAGGCTTTGACCAACTCGGGCTTGCCTTCGTGCTCCAGCGGGTCGGTCTTGACCGGGATGCCCAGCACTTCAGACGCGATGGTGTAGCCACGCAGGTGGCAGCCGCCCCGGTTGCTGGTGGCGTAGGCCAGACCAATGCCCTGAATGCCGCGACCGTCGTAGGCCGGGAACTCTTGGCCCTTGGAGGTCATGGACAAATCCGGGTGGCCGTACTTGGCGGTCAAACGCTTGGAGCCCTGGCCAATTTCTTTACCAAAGCCACGGCTGTTGACGGTTTCTTCCACCAAGAAAGCCAGCGCCTTGGCCGAGCCAAACGGGGCCTCAATGCCAATCTGCTCCTTGGTCAACACGCCCTTCTCATACAGCTCCATCACTGCACCGATGGTGGCACCAAAGCTGATCGGGTCAATGCCCTCTTCGTTGCAGATCATCGACGCGTATTGCAGCGCTTCCAGATCATTCACGCCGTTGGCTGCGCCCAGTGCCCAGGCGGCTTCGTACTCCAGCCCGCCAGACGCACCCCAGTACTGCGGCTTGTTGGCCACGGTGAAGTGGCCTGCGTCCATCTTGCTCACGCGCCCGCAGGCAATGGTGCAACCAAAGCAGGCCTGGTTG
>JANPNG010000037.1:0-2238 GCA_031427355.1 Hylemonella sp. | reverse complement strand
GGCCAGAACGTCCACACGGGAGGCGCCGCGTTTTCGGCATTCAGTGATGACTTCCTCAACAAACAAGCGCCCCACCGGCAAATTGATCGGACCGATGACCACGAGACGGCCATTGCGGGCACCATGGAAAAAACCGTCTTGCGCCTGCGTGCCTTCGCTGCCACCAAAGCCGGTGGCCTTGTAGGCACGCAAGATCAGTGCGCGGAAGTCGGTTTCTTTCTGTGCCAAGGCTTGCTCTTTCTGTGCACCGGTCAAACGCCCGCCAACGTTCAGATACCCGCCAATCACAGTGCACATAGATGCTCCCGTCATTGGTTAGCAAATCCCGCATCAAAATCAGTCGCTCATAAATCATTGAAATGAAGCTGTCTGCCCCACGTCCCCACGTGTCCCGATAAGCAATCTGTTCCAGCAAATTCGCTTCCTTGTGAAAGGTCTCGCCGCCAATTTCAATGTCCATTGAAAAGTCGGCACCCACATCAAACGGCGGGTCAATGTAGATCAGCTTTAGGCCACCGGCATCTTCAATCTGCTGGCGCAACGCGCCCGATTTCAGTGACGACAAAATCAGTTTGTTGTCACCCCAGATCAGCTTATTAGTCCAGCCATGCTGCTGGCGGCCACGGCTGTCAAACAGGTCGACCTGGATTTTGGTCTCGGTGCGCGGCTCGTCGATGTGCTCCAGCGTCTGGAACGGCAACACCGTGGTACAGACATCGCGCGTCTTGCCATTCCAGACCAGTTCCACTTCGCGCTTGTCTTCAAACAGTATGAAGCGGTATTTTTCGGGCAGTGGCTTTCCCTGCTGGATCAAAGTAACCAGATCGCGCTGCTCCGCCTCGCTCAAGTCATAAGACTTCTTTTCTAGTCGTGCCATGTTAGTGTGTATGTTGTTCTTGTGGCTCGATACGTTCGAGAATGGCCACGGCCAATGCCTTGAAGTCGCTCCAGGCATCCCGCACCGCGTAGGAATGGCTGCCAATGGCACCATCGGCGGTGGAGAGTTGGAAAATGGGTTTGCGGACCTCTTGCGCCATGGGCACCAGGCTGCGGTAGTGCTTGAGCTTGGCTAGGCAGTTGCCATCGTTGGGCAATACCATCTGCGTCGTGGGTTGTTGGAGCACGCTTTGGCGATAGGTCGAAGGAATGCGGTCCGCCCATTTTTTGTAGGCCTTCACAGGACGAGAAAGCCGCTCGGTGTGCTGCATCAGGATGTAGCCTTGCGGCTGCATGGCGCCCCGTGGCAAATCAAACGAAGGCGCGTTCCAGTTGTCCAGCCGCTTGTGCCAGTCGCTGCGCCAGTGTTCCAGCGTGGGGCCAAGGTTGCGCAGCCCTTGTAGCGAGAACAGGTCTGCAGCTAAGGGGATGACGACATGGTCGCTGGCAATCAAAGCCGAGCGGTTGATGGCTCCCAGGTGTGGGCCTACATCCGCCAATATCAGATCCGCATTGTGCTGCGTGGCCGCCATCTGGGCCACCTGCCAAAAGGCCGACAGCAAGCGCATGGGGCGGTACAGGTTCGTGGAGCCCATCGCCATAGGCCAGGCTTGAGACAAGGTGTCTTCAAAACCCGCCAGAGCCAGGTCACCGGGAACCAGATGCAATCGCGGGTTGATGGTTTTGGTCTGCGGCGCAAGAATATCGCCAACTTCGGTCAGCGGGCGAATGCATTGGTAAACCGTATCCGAGCGGGCCGAGGTATCGTCCGCGTCCCACAACAACTCCAACTCTTCTTCAGAAAGAAAAGCCGATGTCAAATTGGCTTGGGGGTCGAGGTCGATGGCAACCACGCGTTTCCCCATCTCGGAAAACATCCAGGCCAGATGGAAAACCAGTGAGGTTTTGCCGACACCGCCCTTGTTATTGAAGAACGTCAATACCGGAGTTGTCATGGTGCGCGCCTCACGGTAGCCAGGACGATGGTCGGCTCGATCTGAAATTCAAGATCAGGATTGCCATTGGCTTTGAGCGCGCGGCGCGCTTCCGCAATACCAAACCCGAAGCGCTGGACAAACCCGAGGGTCTTCAACACCGACGCCACGTTGGGGTTTCGGTAGTCGCTCACGCCGGGGCGGCCAAAATTCTCGGCAGTAACCGTGCCGTAAGGGCCGCCCGCGTTGGTGATCTCAATGCGATCATCGAACCAGTAAACCCGCACCGGTGCATTGGTGTTTTCATAGGTTCGGTGCATGACCGCATTGCGTGTGAGTTGCTGCAGTGCGGACAGGGGGTAGGGCG
>JANPNG010000036.1:0-17144 GCA_031427355.1 Hylemonella sp. | reverse complement strand
TTGCCTGGGGTGCTGCGCCTGGGCGGCAATGGCGGCGAAGCTCAAGGTTTGAGCGCCCTGGTAGTTGCCCACCGGCGTGTACTGGCGCACCACAAAATCGTGTTTCAGGTTTTCGCCCTTATTCTCACCCGCGCTGACGCGCGAGCTGTGGTTGTGCTCCGTCACCGTCCAGTACGCGGTCCAGGGGCCAACGCCCTGCGCTGGCGTAACGCGGGCTTCAAATTGATCGGCGCCGCCGGTGCTTTGCAGTGTGATGCTGGCGCGGGCCGGCTCAGGTGGGGCCGACACTGCGCGGGCGGTATCGCGCCAGTCTTGGCCGTTGCGCACGAACTGTGGCGTGTAGATATTGGGCAGACCATTGCTGGCGGCAATCTGGCGTTGGCGCGTGGTGTGGGCCGGGCTGGCAAAGCGGTCCACCCAGCCGATGTAGTTCCAGTAGCCCACATGAAAGGCTTGCGCCACCACCGGCTGCCCCTTCAGGGTGGACAACCATTGGTCAGCGGGCGGGCAAGAACTACAGCCCTCGGAGGTGTAGAGCTCAATGACCGGTGTGAGCCGCTCGCCCGTTCGCACCTGGCAAGCTGGTTCAGCGGCCAAGGCAAAAGCAGGCCAGACGGCGAGGGTGAGGTACAAAGCACGCAGAGTAAAACAGGACATGACGATCTCCTTCAGAGTTTGTTGGTCGCGTTCAGTGCCTGGTTCTTACAACGGGTGACGATTTCACCGGAACGATCCATTAGGAAGGCTATAGGTTGGACACCCTAGAATTCGCCCACCATGAAAACCACCCCCCACCTCAAATCTTGGCATGCCGCATTGCTTGCTGTTTGCGTGCTGAGCCCGCTACCCGCCCTGGCCGCACCAGAAGAAATTCAGGTTTATTTGGATGAGTTTGCAGAGGTCGGCAAGTTTGGCTTGGACTTTCATACCAATTTTGTGACGAGTGCTGAAGCCGGTGCGACCAGTCGCAACATGCTGCGGGTTACCCCTGAGTTGAGCTATGGCATCAACGAGCACTGGGAGGGCGCGCTGTACTGGCTCACCTCCACCGGGCCGGAGCAAGAAGGCGGACAGCCGGTGAGCGATGGGTTCAAGGTGCGGCTGAAGTGGCGTCCGAATGCACCATCGTCAGATTCGCCCTGGTACTGGGCCATCAATTTTGAGGTGGGCGAATTGGCCCGTCGTTTTTACCCAGACACCACGTCGAGCGAACTCAAGTTCATTGGCATGTGGAAGTCAGGCCCGTGGACCCTGGGGGCCAACTTCAACCTGGCTCGACCCCTGCGCCCGGATGCGCAGCAGGGCACCACGGCTGAAGTGGACGGCAAGGTGGCCTACCGCGTGGCGGGCGGGCAGGCGATGGAGTTGCAGCTGGGCCTGGAGCACTACGCCGGGCTGGGCTCGCTAAAGAACCTGTATGCCAGTAACGAGCGCACCGCCATGACGTTTTTAGTGGCGGACTTTGGCTTCAAGGGCTGGGACTTCAACCTCGGCTTGGGTCAGGCCACCGGGGCGACGCAGGATAAAGTCGTGTTGAAGGCGATCATCGGCGTGCCGTTTTAATCCGATGTTCATAGGTCATATCGGGCTGTAGCCCTTATTTCACTAGAATAAGCAGCTCCTGTTTTTATAGCTTGCTCAAGCGCTCCAACGCCAGTTTCAGCGTCTCATCTTTCTTGGCGAAGCAAAAGCGCACCATGCGCTGGTCGAACCCATTGCCGTAAAACGCCGACAGGGGAATGGCGGCTACGCCGATTTCATTGGTGAGCCACATGCAGAAGTCGGCCTCGCTCAGGTCGCTTACCTCAGAGATATCCACGCACTGGAAGTAGGTGCCTTGGCTGGGCAACAGCTTGAACTTGGTGCGGGCCAGGCCTGCGCGGAACAGGTCGCGCTTGGCGCTGTAGAAGGCGGGCAAATCCAGGTAGGGGCGCGGGTCGGCCATGTAGGCGGCGAGGCCGTATTGCATAGGCGTGTTGACGGTGAACACGTTGAACTGGTGCACTTTTCGGAACTCGGCGCTCATCGACGCCGGTGCTGCCACATAGCCAATCTTCCAGCCCGTCACATGGTAGGTCTTGCCGAAGCTGGAGACGATGAAGGCGCGCTCGGCCAAGCCGGAAAAGCGCGCGGCGCTCTGGTGCAGTTGGCCGTCAAACACCATGTGCTCATAGACCTCGTCGCTGATGAGAATGATGTTGGTGGGCTCCAGCAGGCTTTGCAGCGCAAGCATCTCCTCGCGCGTCCACACCATGCCGCTCGGGTTGTGCGGGGAGTTGACCAGAATGGCGCGGGTTTGTGGCGTGATGGCGGCGGCGATTTTGTCAAAGTCGGGGCGGAAGGTGCCGGGCGTTAAGGGCACGCGTACCACGACGCCACCGGCCAGTTCGATGTTGGGCACATAGCTGTCGTAGCAGGGCTCCAACACGATGACTTCGTCACCGGGGTGCACCACCGCCAAGATGCAGGTGAGGATGGCCTGCGTGGCCCCGGCGGTGATGGTGACCTCGGTGGTGGGGTGGTAGTCGTGCCCGTAGAGCGTGCTGACTTTGGCGGCCACCGCCTCACGCAGCGGCGCGATGCCGGTCATGGGTGGGTACTGGTTGTGGCCCTGCGCCATGGCGTCGGTGACGGCTTGCAGCAGGCGCGGGTCGCAGTGAAAGTCCGGGAAGCCCTGGCCTAAATTGACCGCGCCTTTTTCGGAGGCCAAGGCCGACATGACGGTGAAGATGGTGGTGCCGACGTTGGGCAGGCGGGATTGGAGGGTGGGGGTCATCGTCGAAATTGATTGATATGAATTCTGAGTGTGGATGCGTCTCGCTGTGGCTAGGTCAATTCACTTTGCTCAAGCGTTGCGCCATACGCGTTTGCCAACCCGCGCCGGTCGCTTTCCATTGCTCGATGACATCGGCTGGCAGGCGCAACGAGATTAATTTGCGCGGATTCGCCGATACGGGTCTGCCGCCCTTGTTGACCTTGGATCGAGCCAACATCTCTTCATTGAGTTCTGGCAGTTCCTCGTATTCATTGGCTTGCAGCGTATGCGCATCGACACGCGCGAGGTCAGATTTCAAGGTGTGGCGCAATGCGATTTTGTTCGCGTTCATTTGCTTTCCTCATGCTGAAAATGTGACGATCCGCGCCACGCGGTGTGTAACCCACAACAACCATTCGACCGTCCAATAGGCCGAAGCACATGATGCGAGCTTCACCGTATTCTTGTCGTGTGTCTTCGATCTCGACGGTGACTCCTGCAAACACGATGATCGCGTCTTCAAAGGCTAACCCACGTTCGAGAAATGTCCGGTTACGTTTAGCTGGGTCGAACGTGATCACCATGTTGTTATTGTATCTACAACAAGAGGAGAATCAAACCCGAAAATTCAGCTCTTTTCACAACTCATAGTCATTCACATGCCCGCTCATGGCGCGGACCACCAGGTCACGGGTGAGGCGATCGCTCAACAGTTCAGCAAAGCGGTAAACAAAATTGCGCAGGTAAGCGCCGCGTTTGAAGGCGACTCGGGCGACGTTTTGGCCGAATAGGTGGCCCAGCGGACGGGCGACGAGCTTGCCGGGTTCGGCCTGTAGGGGCAGATCGCGCACCGCCATTTCAGCCACGATGCCAATGCCCATGCCCAGTCCCACGTAGGTGGTGATGACGTCCGAGTCGATGGCTTCGAGCGCGATGCGCGGCTGTAGCTGACGCGTGGCAAAGGCTTGGTCGATGCGGGTGCGGCCGGTGAAGGAGGGGTGGTAGGTGATGATCGGCTCGGTGGCCAGGTCTTCCAACGTCAGGCGTTCTTTGGTTGCCAGCGCGTGCTCGGAGGGCACGACCAGCATGTGTTGCCACTCGTAGCAGGGCAAGGTGACGAGTTCGGCATAGGCGGCCAGCGACTCGGTGGCGATGCCGATCTCTGCCACTTCGTCAATCACCATGCGCGCGACTTGTTCGGGGTTGCCCTGGTGCAGGCTGAGGTTGACCTTGGGGTAGGCCGCACGGAGTTGGGTGACCGGCCCGGGCAACACGTAGCGCGCCTGGGTGTGGGTGGTGGCGATGGAGAGGGTGCCACTGTCTTGCGCGCTGTACTCGTTGCCAATGCGCTTGAGGTTGCCCAATTCACGCAGGATGACTTCGATGCTTTTGAGCACGTGTTCACCGGGCTCGGTGACGCGCTTGAGGCGCTTGCCGTGGCGGGCAAAGATGTCAATGCCCAGCTCTTCTTCCAGCTCGATGATGGCTTTGGACACGCCGGGCTGCGAGGTGTGCAGGGCCTTGGCCGCCTCCGTCAGATTGAGGTTGCGACGCACGGCCTCTTGAACAAAACGGAATTGGTGCAGGTTCATATCGAATGTCGGCTAAAGCTTGGTTTTATTATGCATCGCGCCATGGTTTTCCACGGTAGCTGGCATGATCGGCCAGCCGCAGCATGGGCAGGTCGCCCCGGGTGTCGCCATAGGCGTGGATCACGGGCTTGGCGTCGGGGGGTAGGGTGTCCCGCAGCCAGGCTTGGAGGCGAATGACTTTTTGCTCGCCATGGCAGTTGGGCGTGGCCATGGTGCCGGTGTAGTGGCCATCGAGCAGGTCCATTTCAGTGCACAGCACCGCGTCAACCCCTAGGCTGGCGGCGACTGCGTGCAGGTACACGCCGGGTGACGCGCTGACGATGACGCAGTGGTGGCCCTTGGCTTGGTGTTCGCGCAATTGGGCCATGGCCCAGGGCTGCCATTGCGCAGATAGGTAATGGTCAGCAAAACGCTGGGCTTGCTGCTCAGCTTCGACTTTACTTAAGCCCGCCAGAGTGACCTTGAGCAATCGGGCCTTGGCCCGGTGGTTGCTCATCAGGCGCAAGGCGTAGGCGGCTAGCCAGGGGCTGCTCAGGATCAGCGCCCCCAGGAATTTAGACCAGCCCAAGCTGCGGATCAGGAAGGGCAACAGCGTGTCGCGTCGCGTCAAGGTGCCGTCAAAGTCAAAGGCGGCGATCACTGGAGGGCTTACCTCGCGCATCGCACTTGCCCGCAATAGCGTTCACAGAAGGGGCAGCCCGTCATGGGCAGCCAAGAGGGGATGTTGTAGTAGCGATCAAAGATCGTGCCCAGCACGCCTGCGCGGTAGGCCTCAAAATTAAAGTTGCGGCCCTCCACGGCGTGGAAGGTCACGCCGTTTTCCTCAAAAGTCAGGGCTTGAACCGAATCGAAATAGGGCTGGAAATCAGCCATATTGGGCACGTCGGACAAGAGAATGCGGATGGTCTTTCCCTGGTAGACCGAGAAGTCCACCAACATGTCATCTTGCCGCGCGTGAAACTTGCCGGGGCCAAAGACCGGCACATAGGTGCGTAAGGTGTAGCCATAGACCGAGGCGGGTGAGTAGCCATCGGCCATCAGCACCACGCCGGGCTGGCTCACCTGCGCCAGCAACTCGGTTGTCTTTAAAGAGCGAACGATGCTGAAGTAACGCGGCTTGCCCTGCCATTGGTCAAGTGAGGTCATGGAGATACCAAGCACCACCAACACATGCAGCGCGGTGAACACGGCCAAGCCCTGAGCGCAGCGCTTTAGCAATTGCGTGGGCAAGGCAAAAGCCAAGAGCACAAAACCAAAGGGGTAAAAGGCCAGCACCCAGTGCAGGCCCACCACTTTTTTGAAGGACAGCAGGGCGAAGAACAGCAGCGGCACCACGACCAGCGTGGCGACCAAGCGGTGTGCTCGGCAGGTCTGAATCAACGCATGGCGCTGAGCCCAGCCCAGCCAGGCCACGACAGGTGTCATGAGGTAGAGCAGCATGCCCGCGTACAGCAGTGGCTTGTGCCAGGCGAAGGCTGCGTCCTGGTTGCGGTTGAACACGTTGAACATGATGTTGGGCCAGCCATGCGATAGGTTCCACGCGATGTTGATGGCAGGTCCCGGCAAGGCGCACAGCACCAGCAAGGCCAGGGCGTGCCAGCGTTCGCGCCGATAGGCCATGAAATAAACCAGATAGGCCAAGCCCAGCACCACTGAGAAATATTTGGACAAAAAGGCGCAGCCGATGAACAGGCCAGACAGGGCGTACAACACCCAGGCGCGCCGGTCTAGCGCTTCGCGTTGCTCGGCGCGCAAGAGCATGGCCACCGACAGCACAGACCAAAATATCAGCGGCGTGTCGGTGGTGATGAGGGTGTTGATCCAGTTGATAGGCGCCAGCCAGAAGAGCAGCACGGCCCAGGCCGCGCGCTCACGGCTCAATGGATGCAAGGCCCACCACAGCATGCCTCCCATCGCCAGTGGCAGCAGCACCACGGGCAGGCGAATGGCCCAGGTGGCGTCCCCCAAAGTCCAGCGCATCAGGCCGATGAGCCAGCCCACCATGGGCGGGTGGTCGTAGTAGCCCCAGTCTTTGACCACGCCCCACCAGTAGAAAAAAGCCTCGTCGCCGGTGATAGGCAGGGCCTGCGCAATCCACAGGCGCAAGGCCAGCGAGACGAAGGCAACAACCAGCAGCCAGCGGGTCAACGGACTGGATGAGTTTGAATTTGGAGCGAAGGTGTTGTCCATGCAGGGGCGCTACGGTATTGCCTATTGAAGGCTGATGTCTTTTTTGATCGCCGCACTATAAAGCAGGGCCACCGCGCCGATGGCCACTGCCAGCCATAGCGTGAGCAGGCGCACCAGCAGCGTGATGCCCAGCGCCACACCGGCAGCGGCCCCTTGGCTGACCAACAGGCCCGTCAGCAAGGCCTCCATGCCACCCAGGCCCGCAGGCAACATGGCCAACGCACCGCCCACCATGGCCATGGCGTAAAACCCGCTGGCCAGGAGTGGGGGAATGGTCAGGCCACTGTCAACACAAATCAACCACAGCGCCACGCCTTGTGCGGCCCAGGCCACCAGCGTCAGGCCGAACCAAAGGAGGGGCCGGGTGGACAGGCATTGCCAGGCTGCTTGCAGCCAGGTGAAGCGCTGGATCAGGCGTTGTTTGAATCGCAGAAACAACATGATTGCCGCGAGGGTGCCCATGCCAAAAACGATGACCGCCACAGGCCACCAAGCCATCAGACTCTCAGGTGCTTGCAGCAGCAGCCACCACACCCCCGGCAAACACAATAACAGCAGGCACAGCAGATCCGCCAGCCGCTCCGCACCGAAGATCGACAGGCTTTGTGCAAGGCTCAAGGGTTGACGCTCCAGCAACAGGCCGCGTGCGGCTTCGCCAATATTGCCCGGCGTGGGCGTGAAGGTATAGCCCGCCAGATACAGGCGCAGGCCCTCCACCACGCCCAGAGAGCGTTGGTAATGCGCCATCCACATGCGCCAACGCAGGCCGCGCAAGACAAAGTTGAGAAGGCACAGAGCGATGGTCAACAGCCCCGTGGGAGAGGCCAGCCCCACCAGTAACTGGCCCAGAGCAATGTCGCCCGCCAACACCAGCGCCATGGCATACAGGCTGGCGGCCCCACCCAGCACCAGCAGCAAAGGCTTGAGCGGCAGCTTCAAAAGTGCACGCCCAGAAAAATCAGCAACCAAGCCACGAGCGCAAGCATGATCCAGGGGTCTCGCAGCAAGTCGCGCGACACGTCTTCCCCTCGCCCCTGGTGCACTTGATAGGCATAGCGCAGCAGGCCGAAAATCACCACCGGCACGGTGTACACCAGCCGCTCGCCGTGCTGCATTTGCGACTCGGGGCTGGTGGCGTACAGGCTGTAGGTGAGGATGGTGGCCGTCATGGTGGTGGCCATGAAGGTGTCGAGTAGGGAGGAGGGGTAGCCCTCCATCACGGCGCGTTGGCGCTCGGCGTCATGAAAGCTCTCGGCCTTGCGTTTAGAAAAGCCCAGGAACAGGGCGATAAACAAGCCCGTGAGCAATAACCAGCGCGAAGGTGGAATGCCCACGGCCAGCGTGCCCGCCAACAGGCGCAACATAAAGCCCGTGGCGATGATGGACACATCCACCACCGGCACATGCTTGAGGCCCCAGGAGTAGGCCAGGTTCATCACCACATAAATGCCCAGCAGCAGCATGAGAACCCGGTTGTTGGCGGCCAGCAAGCCACCCGCAATGAAGAGCGCGCCCGCCAAGCCCAAGGCCATCGACACGCTGACCGCACCGCTGGCCAAGGGCCGCTTGAACTTGGTCGGGTGCAGCGCATCGCTAGCGCGGTCTCGCCAATCGTTCAAGATATAGACCGCGCTGGACACACAGCAAAACGCGGCAAATGTGAGCAGAATGCGCGCGACCAGCGGCCCATCGCCCCATGACTGGCTGAACATCAGGCCAGCGAAGACGAACACGTTTTTAAGCCACTGGTGTGGCCGCATCAAGCGGACTAGGGAAAGCATCAATGACATAGGCTCAAGCCCTGTGGTGTTGAAGTGGGGGGTGATAGAACTGGGTGAGCACCAGCCAGACCAAGCCGCTGGTCAGCAGCGTGACAGGAAAAGCCCACAGCACATCACTGAGCCAGTGCGCGCCGACCGATACGCGGGCCAAGCTGACAGCCAGCCCAACCACCACCCCCGTCGCAACCCAACGCCAGCGATGGCGCGGGTCCAGCAACATGAGTGAAGCCAAGAAAAAACCACAGGCAGCATGGCCGCTGGAAAAAGCGCAGTTGTCGCTGCACTGCTGGGCCTGCACAAAAGCAGGTGTGAACTGGCGCGTGCCGCCAAACTGCACCACGTCCATGGGGCGCGCGCGCAGCGTGTGCTCTTTCAGCGCCCAAGTCGCCAGCCCCGGCCCAAGGGCGATAGAAAACCCCACAAAGGCCAGTGCCAGTGCGTGGCGACGAAAGCGCGACACCACGCTGGCCACGATCCACCCCAGCAGGAAAACAATGGCCGTGATGCGCGACACATCCGGCGTGTATTCATTAACCCAATCGACCCACAGCCATTGCGCGGTATTAATGGGCGGCTGAGCTTGCATGAAGAAGGCTGACACAGCCAAGTCCACGCCCGGCCAAATGATCGGGATCAGCGCCATCAATAGGGATGCGCCCAGCACAGTGAAGTAAGCATAAGGAGTGCGCATGCGATCAGACCTTAGAGGCGGCAATATGCGCGAGTAAATCCAACACCCGCGCATCTTCCCCAATAGCGGGTTGGAGCGTGATGGTGACGCTAGGGTGGGTGGCCTTCAGGTCGGTGATGAGCAAGGGCAGGTCTTCGCGCGCGTGTTTGCCCACGCCCAGGAACATGGGGACGATGGTGATGGATTGAACGCCCGCCTCGATCATGCCTGCGGCGCAGGTGGGCAAGCTGGGCTCGGTCAATTCCAGATAGGCGCAAGCCACGGTGGCACCAGCGTCTAGCTGTTTCACACGCCCTGCCACAGCCTCCATGGGTCGATGCCACAGGGGATCACGCGAACCATGGGCAAACAGGATGATGCCGCGAGCGGTTGTTGTATTGGTGGTGGAGTCCATTGGGCTTTATCTTCTGAGAACCAGCCAACCAAAGGCGGTGAGCGAGAACAGCGAATAAATCATGCCCGGCAAGGCGGCGGTGAGCCAGGGTTGCCAGTGCTGTAACTCGCCCACATAGCCAAACACGTTGTTAAGGAAGAAAAAGCTGATGCCGGCCATGACGCCGCCAAACACATAGACTGAGATGCCCTCGTTGCGAAAGTGCAGGTAGGCAAAGGGCAGGGCCAGCACCACCATGACCAAGCAGCTCAAGGGGTAGAACACTTTTTTCCAGAATTCGATCTCATAGCGCTCGGACGATTGGTTGTTGGCGTTCAAGTGGCGTATGTACTGGAACAGATCAACGGTGCTCATGCGGTCAGGCCGCAGCACAGCGGCCGACACCATCTCGGCGGTGATCTCGGTGGGCCAGCGCAGGGTGGGCACCACGCTGCGCTCAACGTGGGCCACAGCCACGCCCTGGGACGTGAACTCTGTGCGTTGCGCTTGTTCGAGCTGCCAGGCATCGGCTTCGGTGAATTGCGCAGTGGCGGCGTTGGTCATGGTCACCAGCAAGCCCTGGTTGTCAAACTCAAAAATGCGTACGCCGCGCATGCCGCCATCCGGGGCCAGCGCGTTCACGTTCACGGCAAATTGGCCATAGGGTTGTTTTTCACGCAGCCAGGCACCCGTCTGGCCGACGGTGAGGTTGCCCTCAAAGCGGGCCTTGAGGAGTTGTGCCGTGCGGTCGGCCCAAGGGGCCAGGTAGTCGCCTATGACAAAGGTCATCACCACGAAGGCCAGACCCGTGGCCAAGAGGGTGCGCAGGGCGCGCCAAGGCCCCAAACCGCTGGTGCGCAAAATGGTGAACTCCGAGCTTTGGGCCAGCCGGGCCATCACAAAAATAGTGCCGATCAGCACCGTGATGGGGAGCAGCTCATACAGGTGATTGGGGACGAGCAGGCCCACATACAGAGCGGCCTGGGGCAGGAGATAGCCAGCGCCAACGCCAGGGTGACCAATGGCGGGCAGTTGGTCCACAAAGTCAAAGAAGGTGAACAGGGCGAGAAAGCCCAGGGTCACGAAGGCGACCGCAGAGAACACCTCGGCCTGGATCAAACGGCGAATGGTCTTCATGGGTTGGGCCTTTTTTTGCCACGAATGAGCTTGCGTAGGCTCAGGCCCAAGTGCCAATTGTGATTTTGCTGCGTCAGCCACAGCAGGGCAGCGCTCATGACGCCGCCATGGAGCAGCAGGTTGAAGGCGATGAAGCCGATTTGCCCGGAGGCGATCCAGTTTTGCCCCAGGCTGAGCAAATTGAGATAGACCTGAAACAGCAGTAGGGAAAAAATGAAATTACCTGAGCGTCCGACGCGGGGGTTCACGCGGGAGGCGGTCAGGGCCAGGATCATCAGGTTCAGGGCCGCCAACGCGAAACCCGCGCGCCAGGAGATTTCGCCCAAATGCGCTGGCGAAGGGTCTCGGGCCAATTCCAAAAATGGCCGGGTGCCTAAGGGGGCCTCAGCCTTGGCCCCCAAGGGGTCTTGGGCCACGCGAACGGCATAGCGGTCGAATTCGCTGATTTTCAAATCAGTCTTGCCAAGGGTGTTTTCCAGTCGTTGGCCGTTCTCCAGCACGAGGAAGCGGTCATCGCCGATGAACTCGGTATGGCCTTTGCGTGCCGATGTGATGGTTTCTTTGCCGTTTTCTGAGGTGGCTACAAAGATGTTGGTGGCCGATTGTTGGTTGAGCTGGCTTTTCTCGACGAAAAAGACGCGTTTTCCACCCGCTGATTCCTGAAATTTCCCGGGTTGCACGCGCTCTAGGTCGCCCCGGTTTTCGTAGTGGGATTTCATGTCCTCAATTTGCTGATTGGCCCAGGGCAGGGCAAAAAGAGCCAGCGCTGCGATCATCACCAGAATGGGCCAGGCGAAGCGCAAGAGGGGCCGCAACAGGCTGGACAGCTCAACGCCGCTGGAAAACCAGATGACCATCTCACTGTCCCGGTACAGGCGAGAGAGGGTGGCAATCGTGGCAATAAACAAGCCCATGGTCATGATGTTGGGCAGGAAGGTGAGCACGGTGTAGCCCATCACCAGCATGACATCCGACGGATTGAAGCTGCCGCGCGAAGCCTGGCCCAGGGTGCGGATCAGCGTCATGGTCATGACCACCGTCACCAGCACAATCAGGGTGGCGACAAAACTGCGAGCAAGCTCCTTGCGGATGGAGGAATGGAATAACATCGGTCAGAAGGAAAACCGCAATTATGAACTTTGAACTCAAGACCCTTGACCTGGCAGGTGCCGTTGCTTTGAAATGTGACGCGCTGGCGGTGCTGGTAACGGCGAACTTCAAGCCGGGCACGGATGCCTTGTCGCTTCTGGTGGCGCAGGCCTTGAAAGCAGATGACTTGCAAAGCAAGCCCGGCAAGTTGCTGTCCTTGTACCGGCCTGTCGGCGTGCAATGTGTGCGAGCGGTCTTGGTAGGGGCGGGTGAGGGCACGGCCAAGCAGGTGCGCCAGGCCCTCATGGCGGCCATGGGTGCGCTGCGCACTGGTTCCTCTGGGGAAAAGAAATTGGTGGTTTGCTTTGCCTCGGACGCCAGCCCGCAAGCCGTTCAAGTGGCCGTTAGCACGCTGGCCGAGTCCAGCTACATCTACACCACCACCAAACCCAAGGCCGCCGCAGAGGCGTTGACGCTAGGGCGCATCACCTTGGGCGTGCCGCTGGCGGCAACCGTCAAATCGGCCTTTACCCAAGCTGTTGCCACTGTGGCGGGTGTTGAGATGGCCAAGGAGTGGGCGAACCGCCCCGCCAACCACGCCACGCCCACCTTGCTGGCCCAAGCGGCACGGTCCTTGTCTCGCCTACCCAAGATCACGTGCGAAGTGCTAGGCCCCAAAGAGGTCGCCAAGCTGGGCATGGGTTCCTTCATGGCGGTGGCGCAGGGCTCAGAGCAGCCGCTGCGCTTTATCGTGTTGACCTACAGCGGTGCGTCCAAAGCCCAAGCGCCCACAGTGCTGGTCGGCAAGGGCATCACTTTTGATACCGGCGGTATTTCCATCAAGCCTGCCGCCGAAATGGACGAGATGAAATACGACATGGGCGGAGCGGCCAGCGTGCTGGGCGTGTTCCGTGCCTTGGCCGAGTTAAAACCTGCCATCAACGTGGTGGGGCTCATTCCGTCCTGCGAGAACATGCCGGGTGGCCGGGCCCTCAAGCCAGGTGACGTGGTGACGAGCATGAGCGGGCAAACCATCGAGGTGCTCAACACCGATGCTGAAGGACGCCTGATTTTGTGTGACGCGCTGACCTATGCCGAGCGCTTCAAGCCGCGCGCCGTGGTGGATATCGCTACCTTGACGGGGGCTTGCGTTGTGGCGTTGGGTCATGTGCGCAGTGGTCTGTTTTCGTCCAGTGACGAACTTGCCAACCAGTTGCTCGCGGCGGGCGAAGCGTCCATGGATCTGTGCTGGCGCATGCCGCTGGACGATGAGTATGCCGAGGGGTTGAAGAGCAATTTTGCCGATGTGGCCAATATCGGCGGTCGCATGGGTGGGGCCATCACGGCGGCCAAATTTTTGCAGCGTTTTGCCGGGAAATTTGACTGGGCGCACCTTGACGTGGCGGGCACGGCGTGGAAAAGCGGGGCTGCCAAGGGGGCCACCGGGCGTCCGGTGGGCTTGCTGCTGGAATTTTTATTGACTAGCCCCAGTGCCAAATCTGCGTTAAAAGCGGCGCCCAAAGCCGAACCCAAAGCGAGCGCTCAGAAAACAGGGTCGAGAAAAAAGTCACCATGACCCAGGTGGACTTCCACTTCAACGTGCCGGACAAACTGCTCTACGCTTGCCGACTGCTGCGCAAGGCTACGGGCCGTGGCGTGCCGGTGCTGGTAACGGCCTCCGATGCGGTGTTGAAGCAGCTCGACGGGCTGTTATGGAGCTTTTCAGCGCATGATTTTGTGCCCCACGCAACGCTGTCGGATTCAGCCTCGGTGCAGGTCGCGTCCAGCATCTTGCTGACCGAGACCATCACCGATCCGCCGCACAACAAGGCCTTGCTGAATCTGGGCGACACAGTTCCCCCTGGGTTTGATCGCTTTGAGCGGCTGATAGAAATCGTCAGTCAGGACGATATGCAGGACCGGCAGCTTGCGCGAGGCCGATGGAAACACTACGCCAGTCTGGGTCTCGTGCCCACCCGTCACGACATCGCCATCAAAGAAACCACAGAATGAAGTTGCCCCCAGAAAACTTGCCGCGCTATTTGCCCACTTTGACCGAAGTGGTTACGCCAGGTCGGGGCAACATGGCTGTGCCCGATACCGAGGCAATCATCGAGCGCATCATGAAACAACTGGAACCCTTTATTCAAATTCAATTGTGTGAAGTCATTGCCACGCTGGTGCAGCAGGAAATCCGTGAGATGGAGCCCCGCCTGCTGCGGGAAGTCGAGCAGATGGCCCGCCAGACCGTTGCCCAGACGGTGGCGCACGAGCTCGATTTGGCTCAACAAGGTTGATTTTCTGCCGCACTGGTAGCTTCCCTAGTAGGGCGCGTCTAAAAATTACGCTTTAATGCTGCGTTCATTCCCGTTTCTGAAGTTTCTTTAACCCCATGGAGAATTTAATGCACGTCAAGACATTCACGCCGGTACTGACTTTGATTGCCGCCGCCGCTCTTTTGACCGCTTGCGGCAAAAAAGAAGAAGCTGCCGCCCCCGCAGCGACGCCTGCACCAGCGGCCGCCGCCGTCGTCAAGATCGGCCATGTTGCCCCCATCAGTGGTGCCATTGCCCACTTGGGCAAGGACAATGTAAACGGTGCCCGCATGGCCATCGATGAACTCAATGCTGCGGGCGTGATGATTGACGGCAAGAAGGTCACTCTGGAACTGATGGCTGAAGACGACGGTGCCGACCCCAAACAGGGCACCGCCGTGGCGCAAAAGCTGGTCGATGCCAAAGTGTCAGGCGTGATTGGGCACCTGAACTCGGGCACCACCATCCCCGCCTCCAAGATTTACAGCGACGCCGGTATTGCGCAAATTTCGCCCTCTGCCACCAACCCCAAATACACACGCCAAGGTTTCAAAACCGCCTTCCGCGTGGTGGCAGACGACGTGCACCTGGGCAGCACGCTAGGCAAGTACGCTGTGCAAACCCTCAAGGGCCAATCCATTGCCGTGATCGATGACCGCACGGCCTATGGCCAGGGCGTGGCTGAGGAGTTCATCAAAGCCGCTGAGGCAGCGGGCGCCAAGATTGTGGCCAAAGAGTTCACCACCGACAAGGCCACCGATTTCAACGCCATTCTCACCACCATCAAGGGCAAGAAGCCCGATGTGGTGTTCTTCGGCGGCATGGACGCCGTGGCCGGTCCCATGCTCAAGCAGATGAAGTCATTGGGCATCAAGGCCAAGTACATGGGCGGCGACGGCATTTGCACCACCGACCTGATCAAGCTGGCGGGTGACGCCATCGGTGAGGAGCAGGTTTTCTGCGCTGAAGCGGGTGGCGTGGAAGGCGAAGCCAAGGCGGGCATGGATGCCTTCAAGGTCAAGTACACCGCCAAATTCAACACCGACGTGAAGCTGTACGCGCCTTATGTGTACGACGCAGTCAAGGTCATGGTGGCGGCAATGGTCAAGGCCAACTCCTCCGACCCGGTTAAATACCTGCCCGTGCTGGCCGCCACCGCCGACTACAAGGGCGTGACCGGCCCCATCGGCTTTGATGAAAAAGGCGACATCAAGAACGGCGCGCTGACCTTGTTGACCTACAAGGGCGGACAACGGGTCGAGCTGGCCGTGGTGCGCTAATCACCCTGCCATCTCTCTTTAGTCGCGTGCTCTTAGACTGCGTTTAAGTAGGCTAGAATACGAGGTTCTGGAGAGGTGGATGAGTGGTTTAAGTCACACGCCTGGAAAGCGTGCGAGGGGTTATACCCTCCGCGGGTTCGAATCCCGCCTTCTCCGCCAGTGAATCAAAAAAAGGCCCGCAGTGATGTAGGCCTTTTTTCATTGAAGCACCGGTAGGTTCACCCAGCCGTGCGCCCGGTGGATTACTTCTTGTGTCCAATCATCGCCATGGCTGACCCGATCAACGTGGCCACTTCGGTCATGTTGCTGGGAACAATCAGGGTGGTGGTGGCATCCGCTGCGACGGCGCTGTAGGCCGCTACTGCCTTCTCTGCTACCTTCAATTGAACGGCTTGCTCGCCACCCGGTTTTTGAATGGCCGCAGCGACCACTTCAATGGCTTGGGCATTGGCTTCCGCCACCGCTTTGATGTAAGCGGCTTCACCCAAGGCCTTGTTGATGACGGCCTGTTTTTCACCTTCGGAGCGGGCGATGAAGGCCTCGCGTTCGCCGGTGGCAATGTTGATTTGCTCCTGGCGGCGCCCCTCAGACGCGGCAATCAGGGCGCGCTTTTCACGCTCGGCCGTGATCTGGGCTTGCATGGCGTGCAGGATTTCTTTCGGTGGTGTCAGGTCCTTGATCTCGTAGCGCAGTACCTTGACGCCCCAGTTCAGCGCCGCCTCGTCAATGGCCTGCACCACTTGGGCATTGATGATGTCGCGCTCCTCAAAGGTTTTGTCCAGCTCCAGCTTGCCGATCACGCTGCGCAGCGAGGTTTGCGCCAGTTGTGTCACGGCCACGATGTAGTTGGACGAGCCGTAACTCGCACGCATTGGGTCGGTGACCTGGAAGTACAAAATGCCGTCCACCTGCAATTGGGTGTTGTCGCGGGTGATGCAAACCTGGCTGGGCACGTCCAGCGGGATTTCTTTGAGACTGTGTTTGTAGGCGACTCGGTCAATAAACGGAACCAGGATGTTCAAGCCAGGTGACAGGTAGCCGTGGTACTTGCCCAGCCGCTCGATGACCCAGGCGTTTTGCTGGGGTACGACCTTGATGGATTGGAAAATAAAAACAACAGCGATGACGAAAAGGACGATTGAGATTTCCATATCTGGCTTTCTAAGGTTGGTATTTTTCAAGAACGAGTTGACTGCCACGCACCTCAACAATGCGGTGCACGCCAGTGGAGGGCAGGGTGCCTGCCGCGCGGATCGCGGACCACTGTGCGCCCCGGTATTTCACGCTGGTCGTTCCATCAGCGTTCCAGTTGTCCACTTGCAAGGTCTCACCGATGTCCAGATTGACGTCCCGGTTGTTGCCTGGGCTGGACGTTGCCGTGGTTTTCTTCCTGACCAGATAACAGGCCACGACGGCACCGCCCCCGACGATGGCCGCCACTGCCAGTTGCGCAGTGAGTGAGGCTCCGAAATGGGCGGCGAGTGCGGCCGAAGCCAGGCCTATCGAGAGCATGAGCAAATAGAAGGTGCCGCTGAGCAATTCAAGGGCGATGGTCGCGCCCGTCGCTATCCACCAGAGTGTTGATTCAGTCATGTGGCAATTTTTGTGGGGTGATGGTCACATTTTGCGGCAAATAAGCAGATCTAGCATGGGCGGCGGGGCAATTAGTTCGTACACTTCGCGCCTGTTTTTCTTTTTTTGGGCCCCCTGCGGGAGCTTGCCATGAAATTTCGCTTTCCCATTGTCATTATTGATGAAGACTACCGCTCCGAGAACACCTCGGGCTTGGGTATTCGCGCCCTGGCGCAGGCCATCGAAGTGGAAGGCTTTGAAGTGCTGGGCGTCACGAGCTATGGCGACCTGAGCCAATTCGCCCAGCAGCAAAGCCGCGCCAGCGCCTTCATCTTGTCCATCGACGACGAAGAGTTCACGCCCGGGCCC
>JANPNG010000035.1:0-1636 GCA_031427355.1 Hylemonella sp. | reverse complement strand
CCTATCTGTTCCAGAAGCTGGTGCGCACCGGCTTCGGCAGCAACAACGTGGACCACTGCACGCGGCTGTGCCACGCCAGCAGCTTGACGGCGCTGCTGGAAGGTGTGGGTTCGGGCGCGGTCAGCAACCCGGTCAACGACGTGCAGCATGCCGGCCTGATCCTGGTGATCGGCAGCAACCCGACGGCTTCAACGCGGGCGTCACCCCCATCAGCCTGGTGCGCGCCACCCAGGCCGAGCAGCTGGGCGCGTCGTTCGGTGAAGCGAAATCTTGAAAAAGGTCGCCAATTTCAATTCGATCCGACACATATAGTTGTTGCAAACTACAGGAGCTTCGTGACTTCGTGGATGTACAAGGATCCTGATTTGAATGAGATGCCAAATCTCACAAAGCAGATATTTGGTAACGGAAATACGCGTACGCCATGCATTACGGTAATGGGGGATTCCTCTGGGAAGCCTTACTTTTGCCTAGCGATTGATCATGTGCCAGACTACAACTTTGTTAGCCCTGCGTCAGGTGGCACTCAGACGTTGCCATTGGTTCGTTTGGATCAGCATGGAAATAAATTTGAAAACATCACTGACTGGGCGTTAAAGCAATTCACCGCTCACTACAACGACACGGCTTCGACAAACCCAGCCCGCACGGGGGTTGGTGCGGGCAAAGGCAATCTCAAGAAGATCACCAAAGAAGCCATCTTCCACTACTGCTACGCCGTGCTGCACAACCCGGCTTACCGCGAGAAGTACGCGCAAAACCTCAAGCGCGAATTCCCACGCATCCCGCTCTACGGCACATCACTCCCCGACTTCTGGCAATGGGCCGCCTGGGGTGAGGCGCTCATGCAGTTGCACATCGGCTACGAGCAGGCCACGCCCTTCCCCTTCACGCGCACCGACACGCCCGACACCAAAGCCCGCGCGGCGGGTATGCCACCCAAAGCCCTGCTGCGCTCAGACCCGGCAGCAGGCAGCATCACGCTGGACACTGAGACCACCCTGCGCGGCGTCCCGCCCGAGGCCTGGACCTACACACTCGGCAACCGCTGCGCCATCGACTGGGTGCTCGACCAGTACAAAGAAAAGAAACCCAAAGACCCCACCATCCGCGAGAAGTTCGACACCTACCGCTTCTGTGATTACAAAGAAAAGGTCATTGATTTGCTGATGCGCGTGACCACGGTGAGTGTGGAGACGGTGCGAATCACCGAGGCAATGAAGGCGGCGAGTAGGACAATCTGATAACAGAGAGCCGCTGGTACAGTCTCAAAATGCCCGAACTGCAACATCCTGAAATCATCGAAGTGTGGGAGCGCGCCGATCAGGGACATGCCAACGCCTATCGTTGTGGGGCAGATGATGAGCAAAGCTACTACGTCAAGAGTCTGGGAGCCACTTGGCGAGGTTTGGTTTGCGAGTGGGTTGCAGCGCGACTGGCTTTGGCGTTTGGCCTCCCTATTGCGCCTTTTGCCCAAGTCTTAATTGATGAAGGATTTGCTCAGTTTTTGCAATCCGCAGGCAATCGCCATTTGGTGGCAGGCCTGGCGTTCGGGTCGCGTGTCGCACCTCATACGCGAGAATTTGAGCCCACCCTGTTGCCCAAGTGTGCCCCTGAATTCCGACGTGATCTGGCC
>JANPNG010000034.1:0-17890 GCA_031427355.1 Hylemonella sp. | reverse complement strand
AATGCTGCTTGGAAGATGGACACCGTGGGCAATAAAGATGCCCGCGCCGAAATCGCCATGATCAAGGTGGTGGCCCCCAACATGGCTTGTCAGGTGGTGGACTGGGCGATCCAAGCGCACGGCGCTGCGGGCGTGAGCCAGGACTTCTGGCTGGCCGAAGCCTACGCGCACCAGCGCACGGTGCGCATTGTGGACGGGCCGGATGAGGTGCATCGCAATGCGATTGCGAAGATTGAGCTGGGCAAGCGGGCGGCCTTGGCGCTCAAGCCTTGAGCGTTTCGATGTGTTCACGTAGCTGAGTGATCTGCTGCGCCAACTCAGCCCCTGAGCTGGCCACGCCAAACACATAGTGGTCGGGGCGGACGATGGCTGCGGTGCAGCCGTGTTGCGTGAACCAGTTCTGCAACACGCCTTCGATCTCTATCAACTCACCCTCACCCAAGGTGTGCAGAGTCATGCCCTTGCCACTGTGTGCGTGGGCTGCAACTTTGAGGCCTGCATCGGCCTGCGGTGACACGATCAAACGCCAGCCACGCCCGAGCACCTCGTCCATGCGAACGGTAGCGCCTGCGTGCTGGACCCAAGGCTGCGGGAATAGCGTGCCACGCGCTGCATGTGATTGCACCGCCAGCACACCTTGCGCCAACGCCGGTTGCACGTTTTGCCGGGGCTGCGGCTTGACGACACCACCACAAGCCTCCAGCAAATGAGCGTCGCGCTTGCGTGCCTTCTCCAGATTGCGTTCGCCCACGATTTGGCCCACGGCCTTGATGCGGGTCGTCAACTCGGTGACATGGCCTTTGCGTTCTTCGCCGTAGCTGTCCAGCAAGGCGTCGCCAACTTCACCCCGCAGCACCGCGCCCAGCTTCCAAGACAGATTGGTCGCGTCGCGCACGCCCTGGCACATGCCTTGGCCGAGGAAGGGCGGCTGCTGGTGCGCGGCGTCGCCCGCCAGAAAGACGCGTCCCTTGCGCCAGTCTTGCGCCACCAGCGCGTGAAAGCGGTAGCTAGCTTGGCGCCACAGCGTGGCGTCTTCGGGCGTGAGCCAACGCGAGAGCAGCTTCCAAGTGCCTTCGGGCGTGGCGAGTTGCTGCGGGTCTTCACCAGGGTTGATGGAAATCTCCCAACGGCGGTGGTTGCCGGGGCAGATCAAATAGGTGCAGGGCCGCTCGGGCTCGCAATACTGAACACTGACCTTGGGCAACTTGGCTGCGCCCTGCGCGTTCACCAACACGTCCACCACCAGCCAGGGTTGATCAAAACCCAGGTCTTGCAGCGCCATGCCCATCAGGGCGCGCACGGTGCTGGACGCGCCGTCGCAGGCGATCACGTAGCGAGCTTGGGCCTGCGTCACCGTGCCGTCTTGCGCCTGCAATTGCAGTGTGACCTGCTGCGCGTCTTGCGTGAGCTGCGTCAGCGTTTGCCCCAGCGCCACCGTCACGCAGGGCAGGCTTTGCACGTGCGCACGCAAGACCTTTTCCACCGGCGGCTGCGAGAACACGAGCGAGGGGTTAAAGCCCAGCGGATAGGGCGGAGCCACGGTGGACATGCAGCGGATCAGTTGCCCATCCACCCCGTAGAACTCGGAATTGGTGAAGGGCGCCGTAAACGGCTCGACCTGCGCCACCACGCCGAGTTGCTGGAACACGCGCATGATTTCGTGGTCCAGCGAAATCGCGCGCGGCTTGTCGTACACCTCGTGTGAGCGGTCGCACACCAGCGTGCGAATGCCCTGCCCGCCTAACAGGCCCGCCGCCACCGCGCCGGTGGGGCCGAAGCCGATGATGGCGACGTCGTACATCTCAGAATGGCTCATGGTGATCGAGAATTCTTATCGGGTGATCGGCACAAATACCACCGCGCGCTGCGCTTCTTTCAAACGCGCGCTGGGTGGCTGGGAGATGCCCCACTGATCCACCCGGCCCGGAGGCCAGGTCCAGTCGCCGGGTTGACTCGCCAGGTAGCTGTCGTCGATCTGCTGCACCTCGGCGGTGTACTCCACCACCACGTCAAACGGGCCGACAAAATAGTTGAACGCGTTGTCACCGGGGCCGTGTCGTCCCGGCCCCCACTCGATGCCATAGCCCGCGTCGCGCAAACGCCCACCACCGCGCATGACGGACTCCAGATCGGGCATCAAGAACGCAATGTGGTTGAGCGCATCGTTGTCGGTGTCACCCAGCGCAATGCTGTGGTGGTCGCTGTTGCAGCGCATGAAGGCCATGATGCGGGTTCGGTCTGAGAGCGAAAAGTCCAACACGGCTTCCATGAAGTGCTGCGTGGCCGGGACATCGTGTGCGTTGAGCACGGCGTGGGCGAGCCGCAGCGGACGGTCTTTGACCGGGGCTGCATCGGTGTGCTGCACGTCACCATGCACGAGCTGGAAGATGCGGCCATCGGCGTCGGCCACCATCACGGCCATGCCACCCCCGGGTTCCGTCACCGCGCCCACGGGCTGCACCACCTGCCCACCGGCCTGCACCGCATCCTGGGCCACCTCGTGCAAAGCCGTCACACTGCGCGCACGCAGGGTGACGTGGCGAACGCACGCGGGGCCGGGGGCTTCATGCAGGGCCAGCACATGGTGATCGGCCCCGGTGGCTCTGAAGTAGAGCGCGTGCTCGGTTCGGGCCACCACCGTCAGATGCCAGATGGTGGTGAAGAAGTGTTCAGCTTGGGCCAAGTCAGGCACAGTGAGCGCCACACCGCGCAAAGCGCTGACGCGGGAGGAGGCATGGGTCATGACTTGATTCCTAAAAAATGTTTGGCATTGCCCTGCACCAGTTGCGCGCCCACGACTGGGGGCAGCCAATACGACAGCAACTCCGGCATGGGGGAAATGGCTTGCAAGCCGAGCCCCATGGCTTCAAAGTCGGCCAAGCGCCGCGACGTCGTCCAACATTTTTCGGACACCGTGCGGTAGTTTTTGCCGTCGATCATCACGTGGCGGTGGCAGGCATCGGCTGGCGCCATGGACGGCCAACCTGCGGGCGCGGCCCCACCCAGGTAACGCGGGAATTCGCCGGGTATGACGTGGGCGTGGACGTCCACGCCGCAGCAACAGGCTAATTTCATGGGCTGGTCTGATAGGTTGGGCTGCATGGCCGCTGCCTCAGGTTGTTTTTAAGGTCGGGAAGCTTTGGAATCTACCTCATGCCTGCCCCCGATCACGACCCGCCGACGATGACTCGGCGGCACTTGGTGCAAAAGGTTGCATTTTGATCCACAATACAACCCACTACTAAGCTGGAGATGCTATGGCCGTTGCCTTGAAATTGTCGGATGAGTTGGTCGCAGACGCCAAGGCCATTGCGGCTGCCGAACACCGCTCTGTGCCTAAGCAGATCGAATACTGGGCGCGCATCGGGAAAGCCGTTTTGGAAAATCCCGAGCTACCCCTGAAACTGATACAGGACACGATGCTCTCACTTGAAGAGGCCAAGGCGGGTCAATTGGCCGCCTATAAGTTTGGGTAAGCGAATGCCGCTGGAAGTTTTAACCACCCCGTCGTTTGCACGCACCGCCAAGAAGCTGCACGCGAAGGACAAAAAGACAGTGGATCAAGCGGTGACCGCCGTTGCCAACGACCCGACTATCGGCGAGGAAAAGAAGGGCGACTTGGCTGGTGTGTTTGTCCACAAGTTCAAACTCAATCAGCAGGAAACTTTGCTGGCATATGGCTTGAAGCCCAGCAAGCAATCACCGACGCAAGTTGTTCTCCTGGCCGTAGGGCCGCACGAGAATTTCTATGCGCAACTGAAGCGTTGAGTGGATACCCGCTCACGCCTTCAGGCCATCAATCTTCCCACCCAGTCAGCGTGAGCCCAGGATTTTGCTCAGCATTTCCGGTGAAGGCGCGCCCTGCATCGATTGCAACCTGCCGTGCTCATCTTTGTAGAAAATGCTCGGCGTCGCCGAAGAACCCAACTGCACCATCAACCGTTGATTGGCATCGAGCTGAGTGCGCACGCCCGCAGGAATCGGGTTCAAGGGCTTGAGGCCGCCACTGAGCTGCTGCTGTGCGTGCTGATTCAGAGCCGCAGGCGGATCGCTGGCCACAAGCAGCGCAGCCGCCTTGCCCGGACTGGTAGGACCAAGAATGCCGACCATCACGTGGCGCAACTGCACTCTGTCGGCTTTGATCCAGGGCCTGGCGTCACTCCAGAACTTGTTGCAATAGGGGCAATTGGGGTCGGTAAACACATACACCACGCGCGGAGCCTTCTTGCTGCCGTCGGCAATCCAGGTGCTGGCCTCCAGCTGCTTCCAGGCCCGATCCGTCAGGGGCTTGCCGACCAGGCGGTCCAGCGGCTCGTCGCTCACGTTGTTGCCTTTGCTGTCAAACATCGGGCCCACGATCACGTGCGTGCCGTCCGCCGTGAGGTAGAGGGCCAGCGGTTGACGCTGGAACGCGGCCGCGAAACCGGTGAGGCCCCCGGGCGCCTCAAAGGTTGCAATCACTTCGATCCCCTGCCCTTCAAGCGCCTTGATCGGGGCGGGCCAGTCCTTGGCCTGTGCGCCCAGGCTCAGGTCAAGCAGGGAAAAGAAGAGTCCGATGAACGAAAGGAATCGAGTTGGCATGGAAGAATTTGTCTAGGTCACGGGCCTGCCGGTGCAGGTGCGAGGGTCGCTGGCGTGAGCAACGGGGTGACTCAAGGCGTCACGGACAGGTAACCTGATTTCTCCAGATCCACCAGGGCACCAATGCCTGACTCCACAAGACGACTGAAGGGGAGAAGCTCCTGCGGCTCATACCCCTTCAATTTCATGGCCACGTTGCATTGGTACATTCTGACCCCGCCTGTGTGCAAGGCTTCGAGAATGGCCCGATTGGGATTGCCTTTGGGATGCGGCTGCTTGACCTTGGCGTCATACGCCTGATCGTCCAGCAGGAACTGGGCGCCATCGGCCCTGAAAACTACGATGATGTCGAAGTCCTTGCCGGGTTTCATGCCGAGACGGGTGTACTGGTCATGGAGATTTTTGACGGCCAGCACCTGCTTACTGACCCCGTTGGGAATGGTGTCGGAATAGTTGACCTGGACCACGACCTTGACGCCCGTCTGATGGGTGATCTGCAAGGGCGGTTTTGTATTCTCTGCCGCGGCATCCATACCCTGTGCACAGACAGCGGGTGAGAGTACCAGCATAAAAAAGCCCCAAATCGCAATGACTGCCGTCGTCAAGAAACTCATTGTTTTATTCATATCGCAATACCTTGTTGCCTGGCTCAAAAGACAACATTGAGCCAGTTGTTGCTAATCATCCAAAAGAAAGCGGGGCGAGCCTGGTCGCCGGATTCGCCCGGCTGTCAGATCGAATGCAGACAGAATAAATAAGTTCCCGCTAATATTTGAACGGTAACACAAAACTTTCTGATCGAAGGCCAGGGGCCCAACTTATCCAGGGCCAGGCTTCTCCCCTGCGGGCTTACGCCTTCAGGTAATCCGTCTTCCCACCCAGCCAGCGCTCCATGTGCTTTTGCGCCAGTGCCGGGTGTTTCTCCAGCATGAGGGGCGCTGCGGCTTTGGCCCAGGCGAGTAATTCATTGTCCGTGGCCAGGTCGGCAAAACGCAAAAGAGCGGCACCCGATTGACGAGCGCCTAAAAATTCACCGGGGCCGCGAATTTCCAGGTCGCGCCGGGCGATTTCGAAGCCGTCATTGGTTTCGGCCATGGCGCGCAGGCGCTCTCGGGCGATCTCGCCCAGACGCGGGGCGTCGCCGGTGGAGTAGAGCAGAACACAGGCCGACGCCGCCGTGCCGCGCCCAACGCGACCGCGCAACTGGTGCAGTTGGGACAGACCAAAACGCTCGGCGTGTTCGATCACCATCAGCGAGGCGTTGGGCACGTCCACGCCCACCTCGATCACCGTGGTGCTGACCAGCACGGCCACCTGTCCGCTGGTGAATTGCGCCATCACTTCGCGCTTCTCGGCCACCGGCATGCGGGAGTGCAGCAGGCCGACTTTCACCGGTTCATCTGCCATCGCAGGGCCTTGCAAGGCGTCGCTGAGTTCCGCATGGGTCGCCGTGGCATTGCTCAGATCCAACGCCTCGCTCTCCTCAATCAAGGGGCAGACCCAATAGACCTGCCGCCCCTGCGCGATCTGGGCGCGGATGCGCTCTAGCACCTCCGCGCGCCGGTGCTCGGACACCACTTTGGTAACGATGGGGCTGCGGCCGGGGGGCAGCTCGTCCAGGGTGGAGACATCCAGATCGGCGTAATAGCTCATGGCCAGGGTACGGGGGATGGGCGTGGCGGTCATCATCAACAAGTGGGGCTCCACATCACCCGTTCGGGCTGAGCTTGTCGAAGCCACCCCTTCGACAAGCTCAGGGCGAACGGCCTGGGGGTGCGTCTTGCTGCGCAAGGCCAGGCGCTGCGCCACGCCAAAGCGATGCTGCTCATCAATGATGGCCAGCGCCAGGTTTTTAAACTGCACATGGTCTTGGATCACGGCGTGCGTGCCCACCACCAGCCCGGCCTCGCCGCTCTCGATCAGCGCCAGCATGGCGATGCGTTCCTTTTTTTTCTGGCTGCCGGTGAGCCAGGCCGTCTTGATGCCCAGCGGCTCCAGCCAACCGACGAGTTTGCGAAAGTGCTGGTCGGCCAGGATTTCGGTGGGGGCCATCAGGGCGCATTGCCAGCCCGCGTCGATGCAGATCGTCGCCGCCAGAGCGGCCACCACCGTCTTGCCGGAGCCCACATCGCCTTGCAAGAGCCGGTGCATGGGCACGGGGCGGGCCAGGTCGTGCGCGATCTCTGCGCTCACCCGGCGCTGGGCGTTGGTGAGTTGGAAGGGCAGTACGGCGAGCAGGCGGTCATGCAGCGAGCTTCCCCGTTCGGTAGTGTGAGGACCCTCCGAACGAACGGATCTGAGCACCGGCGCACGCAACAGCGCGCGCTCATGGCGTGACTGGAGTTGCGAGAGCTGCTGGGCCAGCAGTTCCTCGGCCTTGAGGCGTTGCCAGGCTGGGTGGCTGTGGTCTTCCAGCTCGGCCAGCGACACGTCAGGCGTTGGGTGGTGCAAAAATGATAGCGCCTCACGCACATTCCACAAGGGTTTCAGGCCTATTTCCCTGTTAATTTCGGATGCAAAAGTGTCCGTAAGGTCAGCCCGCGCCAACCCGCCCAGCACGGCGCGGCGCAGATAGGCCTGGGGCAAGGCGGCGACGGTTGGGTACACCGGCGTGAGGGATTGGGGCAAATCACCGGTGGCGGACTTGCAGTGCGGGTGCATCATGGTCCAACCCATGAAGCCGCCTTTGAGTTCACCCCGCGCGCGGATGCGTGTGCCTACCGCCAGCGCCTTTTGCTGCGAGGGGTAGAAGCTGAAGAAGCGAAACACGCAGCTGTCGCTACCGTCGTCCACCGTCGCCAGCAATTGGCGGCGCGGGCGAAACGTGACTTCGCTGGCGGTGACCACGGCCTCGATCTGCACCGTGTCGCCTTCACGCGCATCGGCCAAGCGGGTGATACGGGTCTCGTCCTCGTAGCGCAGCGGCAGGTGCAGAGCCAAGTCGATGTCGCGCACCAGGCCCAGTTTGCGCAGGGCTTTTTGGGGGGCAGACAGATTCAATTACTGCGGCTCGATCTTGGCGTCGTGAATGGCCTTGGCCCACTTGGCCGTTTCCCGTCGCCCACGCTGGGCCAGGGCCTCGGGCGTGCCGGGCTCCACGGCAAAGCCGATGGCGGCAAACTTCTCTTGCAGATCGGTGCTTTGCGCTGCGGCGTTGATGGCATGGTTGAGCTTGCTGATGATCTCGGGCGGTGTGCCCGCCGGGGCGTACATGGCAAAGTAGGCGATCAACTCATAGTCCTTCAGACCCAGCGCCTCATTCACCGTGGGCAATTCGGGAATCGCTGCGGAACGCTTGGTCGATGTGACGGCCAGACCGCGAATCTTGCCGGCCTTGACCTGGGGTAGCGTCACAGCAAAATCGGCACTGAACATCATCACCTGGCCCCCGATCAGATCGGTCATGGCGGCGGGGCCGCTCTTGTAGGGCACGTTGGTCATCTGGATGCCTGCCATGCTGGCCATCACCTCGGCCGACACGAGTTGCGAGGTGCTGGCGCTGGCAAAGGTGACGTGGCCGGGCTTGTTGGCCTTGGCCAGGGCCACCAGATCGCGCAAGTTTTTGGCGGGCACGTCATTGTTGATGGCGATGATGAGCGGCACCGAGCCCAGATAGCCCAGGGGTGCAAAGGCGGTGTCCTGGTCGTAGGGCAGTTTTTTCATCAGGCTCTTGAGCGCGGCGTTGGTGCTGTTGGTGCCGATCAAAATCGTGTAGCCATCGGGCGCGGCCTTGGCCACGGCATCGGCCCCCAGCATGCCGTTAACACCCGCCTTGTTCTCCACCACGATGGGCTGGCCCAGGGTCTCGGCCATCTTGGCGGCAAAGGCGCGGCCAATCTGGTCGGTGGCGCTGCCCGCCGCGAAGGGCACGATGGCCTTGATGGGTTTGCTGGGATAAGGCTGGGCCAGTGCAGTTGTCGTGCACAGCAGGGCGACAGACAGCAAAGTGAGACCGTGTTGCAAGCGGCGGGTGAGGTGACGAGCGTTGAGGCGCATGGAGATCCCCTTGAGGTGTTGAGCGTCAAGTTTAATGAGAAAATTGCAGCCTTCTCCTCCTTTCTTCTCGCCCTGCTTGGCACGGGTTCGTTCAGCCCTCAAGATATGACCTCTGCAACCTCCCCTGACCTCTTCCGCACTTTCACGCTCAGCGATTTTGATTTCGAGCTGCCCCCCGCGCTGATCGCCCAGCACCCGGCTCCCGAGCGCAGCAGCTCGCGCTTGCTGGACGGCACGGGTGCATCGCCCACAGATCGCATTTTTCGCGACCTGCCCGGCCTGCTGCAATGCGGTGATTTGCTGGTGTTCAACGACACCAAAGTGCTCAAGGCACGCCTGTTTGGCGAGAAGCCGACCGGGGGCAAAGTGGAACTACTGATCGAACGCGTGCTGAATGGCAACCAAGTGGCTGCGCACATGCGTGTGAGCAAAAAGCCCGAGCCCGGCACCACGATCAAACTGGTGGGCACACCCGGCACAAACGACAACTTAAGCGCCACGCTGCTGGGCCGCTGGCCCGATGCACAAGGCGGGCTGTTTCGATTTGTGCTGAGCAACGACGCGGGTGACGACCCCTACACGCTGATGGACCGGCACGGCCACATGCCGCTGCCGCCCTACATCGAGCGACCGCATGACGGATTGACCCCAGACACCGAGGAAGACCAGCGCCGTTACCAGACCGTGTTTGCCCGTGCACCGGGTGCGGCTGCAGCCCCCACGGCGGCCTTGCATTTCGATGAGGCGCTGCTGGCGGCGTTGGAGGCACGCGGCGTGCAGCGCGCCAGTGTCACCCTGCATGTGGGCGCGGGCACGTTTTCACCCGTCAAGACCGAAAACCTGGCCGAACACCGCATGCACAGCGAATGGTACGAGGTGCCTGTTGCCACACAGCAAGCCATCGCCGACACCCGAGCGCGGGGTGGTCGCATCGTGGCCGTGGGCACGACGACCGTACGCACGCTGGAGTCCTGGGCGCAAAGTGGCCTAGCCAGCGCCGACACCACCATCTTCATCACCCCCGGCTTTGAGTTCAAGTGGGTAGACCTGATGGTGACCAACTTCCACCTGCCCAAGTCCACGCTGATGATGCTGGTGAGCGCCTTTGCCGGGTATGAACCGATGCGCACGCTGTACCGGCATGCGATTGCCGCCGAATACCGCTTTTTCAGCTATGGCGATGCCATGCTGTTGCAACGACGCCGTTCGGGCTGAGCCTGTCGAAGGATGTGCCTGGCTTCGACAGGCTCAGCCCGAACGGCGTTTACCTGCTCACCGTTTACTCCGCCTTGATCCCCGCATAGGCCGCCACGCGGGCCCAGCGCACCAGTTCCGCGCGCATGAAGTCGGCCTCCTGCTCCGGCGTGGCGAAGAGGAGATCAAAACCCATGCCCTCCAGCTTGGCTTTCATCTCAGGCTGGCTTTTCACTTTGATAAAAGCTGCGTTGAGTTTTTTCACCACGGCGGGCGGTGTGGCCGCAGGGGCATACACGGCAAACCAGTTTGCCACCTCCGCGCCTTTGTAGCCGGATTCACTCAAGGTGGGCACATCGGGCAGAGCACGGTTACGCTGTTTGGCGGCCACGGCCAAGGCCTTGATGCGCCCTTGCTGAATGTAAGGCAAGGCGTTTTGCAAGGGGCTGAACATGTACTGGATTTGCCCACCGACCAGGTCATTCATGGCCTGCGATTGGCCCTTGTAGGGAATGTGATTGGAGCGCGTGCCCGCCAGCTGATTGAAATACTCGGCTTGCAGATGCTGCGAGCTACCCAGGCCCGCAGAGCCGAAGTTGAGTTCACCGGGTTTGGCCCGCAACTGTTCAACAAACTCACGCACGTTGTTGGTCTTGACCGACGCGTTAACGACCAGCACCACGTCGGTCTGGCCGAGCAGAGAAACCACCTGAAAGTCTTTGAGCAAGTCATAGGGCAGCTTGCGGTACACCGCCACGTTGGTGGCAATGGTGTTGGGGGTGATCAGCAGCGTATAGCCATCGGCCTTGGCACGGGCGACGTATTCGACGCCGATATTGCCGCCCGCCCCGAGCTTGTTATCAATCACCACTGGTTGCCCCATCAGCTCACTGACTTTGACACCCAGGGAACGCGCCATCAAATCGGTGCCGCCGCCAGCGGCCACGGGCACCACGACTTGAATGGCGCGATTGGGGAAGGTTTGTGGCGTTTGCGCTTGAATGCCTACCACTGGCAGCAGGCCCAAGAGCAGCCCGGTGAAGACCTGAAAAATTCGTTGCGTGAAAGCCATTTTGTTTCCCGATCAGTTAAAGACAATTCGCGTTAAATGATACCCTCGCAGACCTCTTGATTCCCAAAAAATCCGCCATGCCTCAAACCGCCCACCCCCAACTGATTGAAGACTTGGTCGCCGCCAACCACATTCTGGTAAACGAAGGCGTGCTCGATGGCTTTGGCCACATCAGCGTGCGCCATGACTGTGACCCAAGCCGCTTTCTGATCGCGCGTAGCATGGCACCGGGCCTGGTCACCGCCGCCGACATCGTGGTCGTCGATTTGGATGGCGTGGTGCATGACGCGCAGGGCCGTCACACCTATGTAGAGCGCTTCATCCACAGTGAGATTTACCGAGCCCAAGCCGGGGTGATGTCCGTCATCCACAGCCACTCGGCTTCGGTGGTGCCGTTCAGCGTGAGCAGCACTCGCTTGCGCCCGATCTGCCATATGAGCGGCTTTCTCGGCGCGCAAACACCCGTCTTTGAGATTCGCCACAGCGCGGGCGAGTCGTCTGATTTGTTGATCCGCAACCAGGCGCTGGGTAAAGCGCTGGCCGACTTGCTGGGCACATCGGCCGTGGCGCTGATGCGCGGGCACGGCAGCGTGGCGGTGGGTCGCTCCATCCAACAATCAGTGTTCCGCGCCATCTACACCGAGAGCAATGCGCGCCTGCAAAGCCAGGCCATGCAGCTCGGCGAGGTCAACTTCATGACACCGGGCGAAGCCCAGGCCACATCCGACATGGTGGACGAGCATTTGGAGCGCCCGTGGCAGATTTGGAAACAGCAAGTGGCTGACAAATTTTTGAGATAAGCCTGTGCTGAAATTCGACATCCTCAAAACCGACCCGGCCACGCAAACGCCCTCGGGCGCACACCCCGGCAGCTACGCGCGCCGTGGCCGCCTGACGCTCAACCACGGTGTGGTGGAGACTCCCGTCTTCATGCCCGTGGGCACCTACGGCACGGTCAAGGGCGTGATGCCGCGTTCACTCGACGACATGGGCGCGGAAATCATTCTGGGCAACACTTTTCACTTGTGGATGCGCCCGGGCATGGACGTGATGAAGCAGTTCGGCGGCCTGCACCGCTTTGAAAACTGGAGCAAACCGATCCTGACCGACAGCGGCGGTTTTCAGGTTTGGTCACTGGGCGAGATGCGCAAGATCACGGAAGAAGGCGTGAAGTTTTCTTCGCCCGTGAACGGCGACAAACTCTTTCTCTCGCCCGAAGGCGCGATGCAAATCCAGACCGTGCTCAATTCCGACATCGTGATGCAGTTTGACGAGTGCACGCCTTATGTCTCGCTGGAGCAAAAGACCAAGGGGCAATTGACGACCGAGGGCGAAGCCCGCGTCTCGATGGAGCTGAGCCTGCGCTGGGCCAAGCGCTGCCAGGAGGAGTTTGCGCGACTAGAGAACCCCAACGCCCTGTTCGGCATTGTGCAAGGCGGCATGTTCGAAGGCCTGCGGGATGAATCACTGGCCGGGCTGGAAGCGCTGGACTTCCCCGGCATAGCGGTGGGCGGCGTGAGTGTGGGTGAGCCCAAGGAGGACATGCTGCGCTTGATCCGCCACATTGGCCCACGCCTGCCCGCCCACAAGCCGCACTACCTGATGGGTGTGGGTACGCCCGAGGATTTGATTGCCGGGGTGGAGAACGGCATCGACATGTTCGACTGCGTCATGCCCACGCGCAATGCCCGCAACGGCCACCTGTTCACCCGCTTTGGCGACTTGAAGATCCGCAACGCGCGCCACAAAACCGACGAGCGCCCACTGGACGAAACCTGCATCTGCTACGCCTGCGCAGGCAGCCCCACCACCGACGCGACGGGCTCATCCGCTGTCTCGTATGCCCAAGGTGGGCGCCAAGGCTTCTCCCGCGCCTATCTGCACCACCTAGACCGCTGCGGTGAGATGCTCGGCCCCATGCTCGCCACCGTGCACAACCTGCACTACTACCTCAACCTCATGCGCGAAGTGCGCGAGGCGCTAGACGCTGGGCGCTTTGGTGACTTTGTGAAGCAGTTCCATAGCGACCGTGCGCGCGGGGTGTGATTTTTAACCTATTGACGACGGGAAGGGCCGTGCGCGCGAAGCGGTCAAACTATTCATCTTTCCATAATTCATGGCAACCTTATGTCGTCTCGTTCGTTATATCTTCAACGGGTTGTTTGGAGATATCAGGCATGTTCAAGAAACGAATTGGCGAGACAACGAAGAAGCGTGTTCGCACTGGACGATTGCTGCAAAAAGACAAGACAGCAGCCCAAATTGCACTCGACGTGGATGTCGCGCGGCAAACTGTGTACACCGGGAAGGCGCTCTTCAATGAAGGTGGAATTGACGCGCTGCGCGCGGTGCCGTCTCGGGGTCGCCCGGCCAGACTCGATGATGGCTGGTGATTTGGGACGGGGCCCTGGCACACCACAGCCACTTCGTGCGCGACTATCTGGACACGCTGGGAGGTTACATCCAGATTGCGTTCCTGCCACCCTACGCGCCCAACCTGAATCCGGTCGAATATCTGTGGGCCTGGCTCAAGCGCCACGCGATGGTCAACGGCTGCCCCAATAACCTAAGCGAACTGCATACGACCGCACGCAAGCGGCTCAAGAGCGCCCAGAAACGACCCTCGATCATTGCCGCTTGCTGGATGCAAGCTACGCTGTGGTGATGTCATGAAATATGGAAAGACCAATAAAAGGCCTCTCGATTGAACTTATCCAGTTGGTGGCCCGCGCTGTTGACCCGTGGCACAAGCATTTCGAAACGCATGGCGTTTGTACTGCCGACATGAAGCAGCTTGGTTTCAGCATAGACCGGGACTGGCTGAAATGTCAGCGAAGGGAGTTCTGCTGATGATCGCCGCAAGTCCTGACAAGACCTGAACACCGACAACTGACACTCAGCACTGAGGGACGATTGCATTCTGAAATTTACAGAATTAATTGCACGCAATTTAATTTCGCGATATAATTCGGCCATGCCCAACAAAACCAGCCTCGCCACAACAGACGCAATGCTGCAACTGGACAACCAGTTGTGTTTTGCGCTGTATTCAACATCACTGGCCATGACCAAGGTGTACAAGCCCCTGCTTGACGATCTGGGCCTGACCTATCCGCAGTATCTGGCCATGCTGGTGCTGTGGGAGCAAGACGGCCTGATGGTGTCCGAGCTGGGTGGAAAGCTTTATCTTGATTCAGGTACCTTGACGCCACTGCTCAAGCGGCTGGAATCATCAGGATTGATTTCACGCATACGCGCCGTTGAAGACGAACGCCGTGTGCATATCACGCTCACCGCTGCGGGTCGCAAGCTCAAGGTCAAAGCCGCCAAAATTCCGGATTGTATTTTGAGTGCCAGCCAGTGCTCAATCCCGGAGCTGGTTCTGCTGACGCAGCAGGTGCAAGCCTTGCGCCAGCGCCTGGTGGCCTGATTTTTTAAACTTGCCCATTTTTTATTTTCACCCCGCCTCAATCCCGAGGCATTTACCCAAAGAAAGCATCATGACAACTCAACTCGAAAAAGTTCTCTACACCGCCCACGCCCGCACCACGGGTGGCCGTGATGGTCACTCCAAAACAGATGACGGCCGCCTGGAAGTCACATTGAGCTCACCGGGTACCTCCGGAACCGGCACCAACCCTGAGCAGTTGTTTGCCGCTGGTTACTCAGCCTGCTTTGTCGGCGCCATGAAGGCGGTTGCCGGCATGAAAAAAATCACCATTCCTGAGGGTTTGGCCATTGATGCCAGCGTTGATCTGGGAAAAATACCGGCTGGCTACGGCATCGCTGCCCGCCTGGGCATCACCCTGCCCGGCATGGACCGCGCCGAAGCGCAAGCGCTGATTGACGCCGCTCACCAGGTATGCCCTTACTCCAACGCAACGCGCGGCAACGTTGACGTGACGATCACCCTGAAGTGATTCCCCGGCTTTAGTCCTTTAGCCAGCAGTGGCCCGCCTGTGTTGAACAGGCGGGCCATTTCATTTGGCGGGCAGGTGTTGGCATGCCGCTTCAAACTTGAGCCAGGCTGGGTCAGCGAGGTGCTCAGGATGACGCGGCTGGCACCGGACATCATCCGGGCGATCCTGGATGGACGGCAGCCGCGGCACCTGAATTTGCACGCGATGCGTGGCAGGGAAGTGGAGATTCCGCTGGACTGGGACGCGCAGCGCAGGCTGTTTGAGTTCATCGCCCCGAAGGGCTGAACCCCGGTAGTCGGCCTGTTAACCCGGCTGGTTACCACTCCATGCGGAAAACTCATCTTCCGGGCGCAAGCGTAAGTGCTGGTCGGCAAAGGCGTTCTGCGTGTGCCAACAGTGAGCGGTTCTGCACTTTTATTTGAGAACAGAGAGCAGGAAAGAGTCGAAATGGCAGGGTTTTGGGGCAACGGGCGGGGGGGTCACGGACCTACCAGCACACGCAGATCAGGCCCACGCCCCGCGTGGCGCGGGGAAAGTCCAGAAACGACAAAGCCAACTCAGAACAGTTGGCTTTGAAAACTGGTGGCCTGGGGCGGAAGCGCATTCGCGCTTTTGCTGGGCATTCCGGCGAATATCCGGAAAAGTTACTGCAGAAGTTACTGCAGATTGCACCCCAAACCTTCAAATTAGTCTCCATCTGGCCCTTCGACCAGACACGTCTAAATTGTATCTGATGGATCAAAATTTAGGCCGATGGATTTCGATAAAAGCTCAAATTTTTTGGTACGGCAACATCAGTCTTCTTGTGGATGGCGTTGACTACTACTGAGACGAAGCAAAAGTGGCCATCAATAAATTTAACCCACGATGGCCGTCATTCACCAATTACCGCGCGCGGGGAGTTAGAAAACACCCGTAGATGTTGACTCATGGTTACGGAAGCGGGTGAAGTCCAATTCGCCGTAGTGTGTGTCATGCGCGATGCCAATTTCAGTGGGTGGATGGCGTGGCACTACGCCGCATCCTATACTGATATTTTTGGATACATGCATGAAACATTGGACGGTGGTTTTGTTCGCGGCACTCTGTGTGCTCGCAGGTCCTACGGTGGCGCAAGAGTGGCCCACTCGCCCAGTCAAGTTGATCGTGCCCTACCCCGCTGGCGGAGGTGTGGATGTGATGGCGCGCGCCCTGGCCCAGCGCCTGCAAGACAAGTGGCAGCAGCCCGTCACCATTGACAACCGTCCCGGCGCCAACACCTTGATTGGCACCGAGGCCGTGGCGCGATCGACCGACAACCACACCCTGTTGTTCACCACCGACGCCACTTTCACCATTAACCCGCACCTCTACGCCAAGCTGCCCTACGACGCCGAGAAAGACTTCTCACCCGTGACGCAGTTGGTGGCCTTCAGCCAAATGCTGGTGGCGAACGCCAGCCTGCCCGCTAACAACCTGAAAGAGTTGCTGGCTTTGGCCAAAGAAAAACCGGGGTCTTTGTCGTATGCGTCTTATGGGCCCGGTAGCCAACCACAGCTGGCCACGGAGATGCTCAAACAAAAAGCCGGCGTGTTCATCGTGCACATTCCTTACCGTGGCGTTCCGCAAGCGTTGATGGCTGTGGTGAGTGGCGAGGTGCAGCTGACGTGGTCGGGCGTTGTGTCGGCGCGTGCTCACATGGCCAGCAAACGCATCAAGCCGCTGGCCTATGGCGGAAAAACCCGCGAAAGCGCTTACCCCGACGTGCCCACCATGACCGAGCTGGGCTTTCCCGAGGTGGACGCCAATGTATGGATGGGCGTGTTTGCGCCAAGCAGCTTTGCCCCCGCGTTAGTGAACCGCATGCACCGCGACCTCTTGGCCGTGATCAGCGAGCCAGACTTTCGCAGCAAAGAGATTGAAGGCAAGTCGTTTGACTTTGTGGGTGCGGGGCCGGACGAGTTTCGCCGCCACATCCGCGGCGAGAGCCGCTCACGCCGCGCCACCATCCAAACTTCGGGCGCAGTGATCGAATGAGCGCAAGCGACTGGCGCGATTTAACGCAGCTTCAACTCGACTGGGCTTACGACCAAACCCAGCATGCCTCGAATATGGCCGAGGTACTGACGCGCTGCACTGAGCGCAGCGCCGAGGCGCGCGCTCAGGTGAAGGAGCAAGGCACGCAGATGCATCGCATGGCCTATGGATCGACGGCGGTAGAAGCCCTCGATTGGTACCCCAATCGAACGCCGAACGCGCCCTTGGTTTTTTTCATTCACGGCGGTGCGTGGCGAAGTGGCCAGGCCGAAGACTATGCGATGGGCGTGGCATGGCTTCTTAAGTCCGGAGCGCAGGTGGTGGTGCCCGACTTTGCGGCGGTAACCGAGGTCAACGGCCGCTTGTTGACCATGGCCGAGCAATTGCAACGGGCCCTGACCTTCACCGCCAAACAAGCCACCGCCATGGGTGCCAATCCAAACCGAATTTATGTGATCGGCCATTCGTCAGGCGCGCACTTGGCAGCCTGTTTGGTCACGCACAACTGGGCCCAAGAGGGGTTTGGCAAGACGCCCATCCGCGGCCTGATATGTTGCAGCGGTATATACGACCTAGAACCTGTGAGTCTGTCGGCTCGCAGCCAGTACGTGGCTTTCACGCCAGAGACCCTGCACGCCTTGAGCCCTGCGCGACACCTGTACGCCTTCACCATGCCTGTGGTTCTATTGTGCGGGGATCAGGAGTCGCCCGAGTTCAAGCGCCAAGCCCGTGAATTTGCGCAAGCCCTGTCGGGTCTGTGCGCCGATTTGACTTTCCACTGGGGTGTTGGGTTGAACCATTTTGAGATGCTGGAGACTTTTTCTGAACCCGATGGGGCCATGTCCCAAGCTTTGCAAGACTTGATGCAGATTTGAGCGGCTCAATTCGTTGTCAGCGCCATCAGTCATAAACAACTTCGACGCACATGATGATAATTTGCAGTCCAGTCTGATTCCAACAGCCCCTATCGTGTTGGCGCCGACGACCTTTTGACCCAGGCTGCCGACTTTGACTGCCCCAGGGCAACGAGGCTGAAATCATTGCGCCGTGCGGTTCTCCCGTCCGATGAGGTGGGTCAGTGGAAATCGGCAGCCTGGGGCAATTCAACGTC
>JANPNG010000033.1:0-9840 GCA_031427355.1 Hylemonella sp. | reverse complement strand
GGCCGGTGTTGTTGGTGCTCAGGGCGTTGGTGGCGGCATCAAAGCGGTAAAAAATCACCACGCGGCGGTCGGCCACCCCGGATGCGTCGGAGAAATTCGCGCTGACAGACGCTGTGGTGTTGCCCCCGCCCAGATAGGTTTCGGCGTAAAGCGGGCCAAAGGGTTTGCCCAGCACCTCTTCCATCTTGGCGCGCAGGCTGAGCTGGCGCGCCGCCAGATTGCTGGTGCCGCCGGCAATGGCCGTGTTGAGCGCCTGCAACGCCGGCACCAGCAAAATGGCCAGCAGCATGACCGAGAGCAGCACCTCGGCATAGGAAAAACCGCGTTGCAGGGAGCGGCGGGGGATGAAGAGTGTCGGCATGGCCACGCCTCAAGGCAAAGTCACCAGCCCGGTGATCTGATTGATGCTGACGGTGACGCTTTGCGCGCCATAACTCAGCAGCACGCCGCTGTTGGCCTGCAATGGGCCCTGGGTCGAGATATTCCCATCAGAGCCCTGCAACTGCGTCAGGCCCGGCCCGATCAGCAGTTGCGCCCGGATGAAACCGCCCGCCCAGAACTGCGGCGTCAGGCTGACGCCCTGCGAAAACGGGCTGCCTGCGACATTCAGCCGTGCTGCGCGTTTGGTGAGAGGGTCACTGATGGCCGAGGTGCCCGCCGTGGGCGGCACATTGGCATTGGCATCGGAATAGTAAAGGGTAAGCTGGCCTGCGGTACTCAAACCATCCACCAGCACATAGCCGCCGGTGCGCCGGGCCTCGCTCAGCGCAAAGCGCAGGGTGTTGGCGGTTTCTTCCGCCGCCACAGCGAGCTTTTGCGGGTCGTTGGACGACAGCAAGGGGATCACCACTTTCGCGATGATCCCCAGGATGGCGACGGTGACCAGCATTTCCGCCAGAGAAAAACCGCTTGTTGTGATCCTTTTCACACCCAGCTCCCCGGCGCGTCACGCATTGCCTGCGCCTAGTGGCTTGAGTAGGCCGCGCCCTTGCTGTCGGCGGCGTTGCTGTTCATGACAATCTGGCCGGTTTTCACGTCATAGGACCAGCCACCGGTGGCCGCAGCGGGTGCCAACGGTATGCCTGCCGTGGCAACGGCCATGGCCGCGCTGGTGGTGATCGGGTCGGCGGGAACACCCTTGCGCAGGTAAGGGCCCAGGGTGGTGGTGGGATCAGCGCCGCTGCAGGTGGTGCCCGCTGCGCTGCTGAACTTGGTCAGTTGGTCGGCAACAGCGGCCGCTGTGTTGATGACCCCCGTGCCAGCCGTGCCGACCGTGCACGTCGCGCCCGTGGCGGCCACCGCACCCGGATACTTGCCATTGTGTTGCACTCTGTACAGGTCGATGGCCGAGCGCAAGGCGTTCAGGTTGGAGTCCAGTGCCGCCTCCTGCGCATCGGCTGTGGCGCTGGAGAATTGCGGGATAACGATGGCGGCCAATATCGCCAGAATGATCACAACAATCAACAACTCAACCAGGGTGAAGCCACGTTGCAGCAGCTTCAGTGTTTTGTTGGCAAGGTGGCGCATGGTGATTCCTTTCGAGCGGGGAGTTGGTGTATTCATGCTATCGGCGACTGCGGGGGCGACTTGAGTGAAATAACGGTTAAAGAGCTTGTTTATTTCAGCGCTGGGGCTCAATGAATGGCCCGTGAGAGTTTGAAGATGGGCAAGATGAGTGAGACCACGATCAGGCCGACCACCACGCCCATCACGATCAGCATCAGGGGCTCCACCGCTTTGGACAGCAAGGTGATGCGCTTGCTGAGTTCGCGCTCGTAAAACTCGGCCACACGGGTCATGACCAGGCCCAGGTTGCCGGTCTGCTCGCCGGTGGCCACCATTTGACGCACCATGGGGGGGACGATGGGCGACTGGGTAAACCCGATGGCGATGCCCCGGCCTTCATTGACATGGGTGCCGATGTCGCTCAAAAAGAGTGCGAAAACGGCATTGCTCACCACGCCCTGGCTGGCCTTGAGCGCCACGGTAATCGGCACCCCGTTGGTAAGGGACAGCCCCAGCACGCTCAGGGTTTGGCTGAGGTAAATTTTCGTGTAAATGTCTTTGACGAGCGGCAGGCTCATCTTGAGCTTGTCCAGCGTGAGCTTGCCCACCGCGCTGTTGAACCAGAAAACACTGGCCCACGCGGCAGCGCCGAGTCCGATCAAGATCAACAGCCAGTAGTGGCGAACGATGGACGACAGGGCCATGAGAGCGACCGTGGTGATGGGTAGCTGGTCTTGAATCGAGGCGAACAGGGACTCGAACTTGGGAAAGATGACCACCAGCACAAACACGACAACCGACACGGAAAACACAATCAGAAAGGCCGGATAGGACAAGGCCGAAACAATCTGGCTGCGCAGCTGACTGCTTTTTTCATCCATCTTGAGCAGTTGCGCCAGGACTTGTGCCAAAAAGCCGCCCTCCTCGGCGGCAGACACCAGGCTGATGTAGGTGCTGGAGAACATTTCCGGGTGGTGGGCCAGCGCGGCAGAGAACGTTTTGCCTTCGCTGATGTGCAGGGCGACCGAGCCGATGATGTCGGCCAGCAAGGCTTCTTCGGTCTGCAACTGCATGGCTTTGAGCGCTTCCAGCAGGCTGACGCCGGTTTCCAGCAAGAGCAAGAGACGCTCAGTAAACACCATGCGCTGATCGAGCGTGATTTTGGGGGCGCCAAAGCGGATTTCCATGGCCAGGCCACGCTTGGCCGATTTGGCTGGCCCCCTGGCTGGCGTTACGGGCTGCGGATGGATCTCGATCGGCATGGGCTTAGCCTGCGGAGATCACGCGTGCGACTTCTTCGATGGTGGTTTTCCCATCGAGCGCGCGCCGCATGCCGTCGTCAAACAGCGTGGGGTAGCCTTCGGACTTCATGAAGGTCTTCAGTTCATCCTTGTTCGGGTTCTTGGCCATCAGCCGCTGCAGCCCGTCGCTGGATTCGATGATTTCATGGATGCCCAGCCGCCCCCGGTAACCGGAGTCATAACAGGCCGGGCAGCCTCGCCCGCGCGTCAGCCGGGCCCCTTCAGGCCAGTCGTATTTGTGCACCAGCTCAGGCGGCGGCAGGTATGAAATTTTGCAGGCCGGGCAGATGCCGCGCACCAGACGCTGCGCAATCACGCCAGCCAGCGCGGAAGACAGCAAATACGGCTCCACGCCCATGTCCATCATGCGCGAGAGCGCGCCCACGGCATCATTGGTGTGCAAGGTGGAGAGCACCAAGTGGCCGGTCAGGGCGGCTTGCACGGCGATTTCTGCCGTTTCGCGGTCTCGGATTTCACCCACCATGATGATGTCGGGGTCTTGCCGGAGCACGTGCTTGAGCATTTTGGCGAAGGACAGGCCGATCGACTCGTTGACCTGGTTCTGGTTGATGACGTCGATTTGGTATTCCACCGGGTCTTCGATGGTGACAATGTTTTTCTCGATGCTTTTGAGCTGATTAACCGAGGCGTAGAGCGTGGTGGTCTTGCCACTACCGGTGGGGCCGGTGACCAGGATCAAGCCGTAGCTGCGGCCCAGCAGCTTCTTCAGCAGGGTGAGGTTGGGCGGGCTCATGCCGAGCTTTTCAACGTCGAGGATAGACTGGTTTTTGTCCAGCACCCGCATCACGACTTTTTCACCGTAAATACCAGGCAGGGAGCTGAAGCGCAAGTCAACGCTGCGCCCCTGGGTCATGACTTGCATGCGCCCGTCTTGCGGCATGCGGCGCTCAGCGATGTCCAAGTTGGCCATGACCTTGAGCCGCGACACGATGGCGGGGTGCATGTCAACACGGGTGGAAAGCACTTCGTAGAGCAGGCCATCAATGCGAAACCGGACCGATGAGCGGCTGCGCCCGCTCTCGATGTGAATATCGCTGGCGCCGTCGCGCACCGCGCGCTGGATCAGGCCGTTGACCAGGTTGATAACCGGGCTGCCACCGGCCATCTCATCAATCTGGGCGTAATCCGTCTGCGCCCGCTCCACCAGTTCGATGTCGGTGGCCAGGTTGTCAATCAACTCCGGGCCGAGTTCATTGCCGCTGAAGGCGTCGATCTGGTGTTTGAGTATCTCTTCACGCTTGGCCAGCACCAGGCGTAGCTTGCAGCCCGAGGCGTCTTGCAACTCGTCCAGCGCCGGTATGAATTGGGGATCGGTGGTGGCCAGTACCAGGGTGTCGTGCACCTTGAAAAGGGGCAGCACCTCCAGGCGGCGCGCCAGCTCTTTTGAAACCAGATCGGTGGCGGCTCTTTCATACAGGCCAGCGCGCAGCGTGATGTGCGGGATTCTCAACTGGCGACTCAAGGCGGTGAGCAACTGGTTGTCGGTGATGGTGCCGTTTTCAACCAGGATTTTTCCCATGCGCTTGCTGCTTCGGGCCTGCAGTTCTGCCGACTCGACCAATTGCTTTTCGGTCACCACGCCCATCTCCAGCAAAATCTCACCCAGCCGCAAAGGCGGCTGCACCGAGGCGTAAGCTCCTACCGAATGCAGTTCGCCAAAACCGGCGGCATGCAGGGTGGTGTGGTCGCCCAGGCCGGTGGCGACCAAGATGTCCTTGAGCAGCGCGGAGGGGTTGACGTATTTGAGGGATCCGCCGCTGTGGCTGAGCCGGGTGTTGGTGTCGAGCATGATTTCAAGCGCGCGCCCGCCGAGCAGGGAGATTTGCTCCAGGTCCAGGATCAGGTGAACCTGACTGGACATAATGCAGTCGGCAATGGCTTGCTCCAGCGCCTGGCAGGCGTCTTCACCGCTCAGTGAGCCGACCGGCGCCAGGTAAGTCATGGTGCCAATGATGCTGCGTGCGATGGCTTCCGACATGAGCTCAGGCCTTGTCCCGCTTGATGCTGAACTGCTGCAGCCACGGGGGTTCGGCATCAGCGTGGGTCTTGAAGACCGTCACGATGGCGGGGTCGAGCTGGGTGCCAGCCACGCGCTCGATTTCCTGCATCGCGATCTCGTGGCTGCGCCCGGCGCGGTAGGCACGCGAGCTGGTGATGGAGTCGTAGGTGTCGGCCACGGCAATGATGCGGCCATGCAGCGGTATGCGCTCGCCCTTGAGGCCATGCGGGTAGCCCTTGCCGTCGAACATTTCCTGGTGATGGCGCGCGCCCAGAACGGCTTTGTCGAGCTGCTTGATGTGGCGCAGGATTTCGTAGCTGCGCTCCGGGTGAACCATGATGAAGGTGTACTCGTCCTTGGTCAGACGGCTGGGCTTGCACAGCACGGCGTCAGGGATGCCGATCTTGCCGACATCGTGCAGCAAAGAGCCCCAGTGGAGGTCGTCCAGCTCGTCGGCGGGCAAGCCCAGGGCTCGACCAATTTCCATGGAAATATGGTGGACCCGCTCGCTGTGGCCGCGCGTGTAGGGGTCTTTGGCTTCCACGGCTTCAATCAGGGTGCGTGCCATTTGCTGGTTGAACTCGCCCAGGCTGTCCAGCATCAAGTAGGTGTTGCTCAGGCTGGCCAACTGATGGGCCAACACTTCGGCGAGTTTGCGGTCGCTGTTGCTGAAGTCGGGCTTGTGCTGGTGGTTGATGAGCACCACCAGGGAATCGACTCTGCGCTCTGAACGCACCGGGCAGGCCAGCACTTTGTAGGGCATGTCGGTGAAGATATAGGCGCGCCGTGGATCGTCTTGGGCGTTGAGCACCAGGGTCTCGCCCGAGGACTGAACGAAACGGAAAAGATCACCGCGCATCTCGACCAGCACCAGATCGAGGTTGTGGATTTCCTTGCTCAGCGAGGTGGCGTATTGGCAGACGTCCTTGGCGGGTCGAACAAAGGCGACCACATCGACATTCAGGTGCTCGGCGGCGGATCGCAGCAGGCCCTGGAACACTGTCTCATTCTTGTCGGCTGGATTTTTGGCTTGCTGATCGATGGAATAGACCAGGTGCAATTCTTCGTACCGGGCACCGAGCTCCTCGGTCAACTGATCCATTTCGATTTTGTGTTGGTATTCGTCGAACACGCCGCAGACCAGGTCGTCCATCGCTTCGGCCAGTTGATCCACGGCCAGGGGGGCTGCATCTTGCTCAAACCGATCCACCAGCACCGCCGACCAACCCAAGCGACCGTCTTTGCCACTGCCCAATGACTGGTAGAGCGCGGTGTGGCTGGCATTCAAGTCATGCCGATTCAGACCCACTGCCGCTTCGTTGGTGCTTAAGAGGGCCTGGCCAAGCGCCAGGGCTTGGGGCAGCTCGGCACCCCAGAGCGGCGCACCCGTCTTGTCGAACACCATGAAGGCCGCTGGTTCGCCCACCGCCCGGTTGAGCCAGCGCTGGTGCCTGGAAAAATCAATGTCCCGCAATGCAGCATCAGACATGGGAACCCCCACCATGGCTAATTTTTGGAATGTCAGCAATGTCGGTATTGACGGCATCAACAGCTGAAAAATGCTGCGCCAGCAGCCGGGTCAGCGACCGCATGCTGAGCGGCTTTTCCAGAAAATCCAGGTTGCGAATTTTTTGCGTCCACTCCCGGTGCTCGCGGTCGGTCATGGAGGTCATGACAAAGATCGGGAAGCGCCGCTCGGGGTACTGGGCCTCAATCGCCAGACACAGTTCTTTGCCGGTCATGACGGGCATGTGGATGTCGGTCACCATGGCGTCCGGGGCGTGCGCCAGGATGCTGGCCAGGGCCTCCTGACCGTTGTGGGCGCAGGCCACGTCGAAGCCAGCGCGCTCCAGGTAGAGCTTGAGCAGCCGCGTCATGGTCGGCTCATCATCAACAATCAGAATGCGTTTTTTCATGCGAGTGACTCCTCTAGCTGAACCGATTGGGCCTTGAAGCTGATGATGAATTCCGTGCCCTTGCCCAGTTCACTGTTGACGGTGATGGTGCCGTGGTGCAGGTCAATGATTTGCTTGACCAGGTAGAGGCCCAGCCCATGGCCACTGCGCGAAGCCGTCTCGCTGCTGCTGACCCGGTAGTACTTCTGGAAGACTTTGTCGCGCTCTTCGGGCGCGATGCCTATGCCTTGGTCACGCACGCTGATGTGGATCTGGCCGTCATCCAGGTGTTGCGCGTGCAGGGTGACTTTGCCGCCGGGGTCGCTGTATTTGACGGCGTTGCTGAGCAGGTTGTCGATGGCAATGCGGAACATGTCTTTGTCCAGGCGCACCGAGCCCAGGTCGGGTGGGATGTGGAGTTCGAGCTTGACGCCTTGGCCCAGCGCGTGCTTGCTGATGCTGTCAAAGGCGTCCTGCATCAGGTTGTGCACCTTGACCCGCTTGCGTTCGAGCTGCAAGGTGCCGGTTTCCATTTTTGAGATATTGAGCAGGTTGTTGATGAGCCCGCTCATGCGGGCGACTTCAGCGTGGATTACATTGACCGCGTCCACCTGCTCGGCCTCGCTCAGGCTGGCGCGGTCGAGCAACAGCTCGCTGTAAGCGGCCAGGGTGTTGAGTGGGGTTTTGAGCTCATGGGAGACGTGCGAGACAAACTCGGTCCCGGCCTGCTTGGCGAGGTGCTCCTTGCTGACGTCGCGAAAGACGATCAGCATGCCGAACACGATGGCGTGATCGCGCGGCGAGTAGAGCGGGAAAGCACCAACCGCTATGCGGCGCTCGGGGTTGCCCTCGGCCACGTACTCCATGCCTGTGGCGCGCATGGCCGTGGGTGCACTTTTGAAGCGCAGCAAAAAGGCCAGGATGTCCTTATTCGCGCACCAGGCCTGAGGCGGCTGGCCGATGACCTCCAGCAGTTTGACGCCTAACAGAGGCTCGATCTTTTGGTTGGCAAAGCTGGGGATGCCCGCGTCGTCCACCACCAGCACGGCATCAGGAATCGAGTTAAGGGCGGATTCCGCCTTTTCCTGCTTGAAGGCCAGCAAGTGGGTGGTGGTTTGGGTGGAAAAAGCGGCCTGCTCGGTTTGCTGCGCTCTGGACTGAACCATTTGGATGAACTGGTCAAAGCGCTGGATGAAGCTGTCCAGGTTGTGCTGCGGCGCAGACCGTATCAGCGGGACGCCATAACTGCGTGCGGCCTGCTCCATTTTTTCGCACAACTGGTTCAGCGGCCTGATCTCGCGACGGATCAGGAGGTAAGACAGCGTGGTCAACAAAAAAATGGGGAGCGCCATCACGGCAAAACTCGATAACAGTTTGCTAAAGCGCTGGGCCGTCTTGCGGTAATAGCCCGCGCGAACAAAGCCGCCGAGTTGACCGTCGCTCATGACCGGTGCAAAGAACTCCCTGATCGCACGACCATCGCCCGGCGAGTTGAGCTGGTGCTCACCGAACCAGGCATAGGGTTCGCTGGGCATGGTCGCTGGGGGCGCGATGCTGCCCAGCGAGGTGTGTTCGACCAGCTTGCCCCCCGCCGGATTCATGACAAGAACGTAGGCGAAATCCTCGTTGTCCTGCACATTGACCAAATTGCGGATCAGGCGACCCTTGTCAGAATCAAGGGCCAATTTTGAAAAATCGGACGCCGCCAAAGCACGCGTCAGCGCGACCCCATGCACACGAGTTTTGTCGTCGTGCAGACTGACCTGTTGCTGGTAGAGCAGCCCGCCAACGATGACAATCACGACCAGCGACGCTGCAATCAACAAAAAACCTAACCGATCGTTTTTCAACGGATCCCCTTTGCCTAGCTCGTTGTGCCTCACCCCGGCGGTCGTGTCGGCCACCGCGTTGATCCAATGTACCCAAGGCTGCCGGTTTCAAAACCCGGAAATAGCAGGGGCTTCAAGTCACTACAATTTGCTTTCCCCTTTGCTCTTGAGGCTTTCAAAAATGATGACTCGTCAATGGATTCAAGCCCGTATTCTGGCCAGCGAGCAGATGCCTGAAAGACATCTTCAAGTGAGCAAGGCCCCAACACGGCCTTTCTTTCGCACAACCCTCGGTCGCATCATCTTGTTCTCGCTGATGCTGGGCCTGACAGCGTGCGCCACTTTCGCTCCCGGCGATCAACCAAGGGTGGACGTGGTCGGCATCGAGTCGCTGAGCGGACAAGGCATGGAGATGCGCATGATGGTCAAGCTGCGTGTGCTCAACCCGAATGAAACACCGCTGGAATACGACGGCGTGTTCTTAGAGATGGACGTGCGAGGCAAGAGTTTTGCTGCTGGCGTCAGCGACGCGCGCGGCAGCGTGCCGCGCTTTGGCGAGGTGGTGCTGGCGGTGCCCGTCACGGTGTCGGCCTTTGCGGCAGTGCGCCAAGTGATCGGCTTCGCGGGGGGGTGATCGCTCGCTGGTTGACTACCAGTTGCGCGGCAAACTTGCTGGCCCGCTGCACGACGAAATAGGGGCGCATAATTCGTTACTTATATATTATTGAGGACACTCTGACATGAACCTTAAAACATTGTTCCAAGCCGCCATGCTAACCCTTGCCGCCACCTTGGCGCTGGGCGTCACCGCACAAACCACGCCGCCGCAAAAAACCAAGCCCAAGGCCCAGGTGGCAGTCAAAGCTCCGATCAAGTACAAAGTGGTCTTTCAGGTGAGCGACGCCGACCCCGCCAAATGGAACCTGACGCTGAACAATGTCAAAAACGTGCAGCAGGAGCTGGGTGCCGACAAGGTGGACATTGAGGTGGTGGCCTATGGTCCAGGTATTGGCATGCTCAAGGCAGACGCCGCCATCGCCAACCGCGTGAGCGAAGCGGCCCAGGCCGGTGTGAAGCTGGTGGCTTGCGAGAACACCATGACGGTGCAAAAAATCGCCAAGGCCGACATGCACAGCGACATCAGCTATGCGCCTGCCGGTGTGGTGGAGTTGATGCAGCGCCAGCGTGAAGGCTGGGCTTACATCCGCCCTTGAGTTTTGCTTTTGAAGTTTGCTTTTGAAGGCCCCGTGCCTTCTATAATCAAACGCATCGCGGGTGTAGTTCAATGG
>JANPNG010000032.1:0-7145 GCA_031427355.1 Hylemonella sp. | reverse complement strand
GTGCTGGCCTATGCGCTGACGCCGCTGGTGGACAAGCTGGACACGTTGTGGCACGGGCGCGTACCGCGCTTGCTGGCGGTCGTGGTGGTGGAGCTGGTTTTTGTCCTGGCCGTTTTGGGTCTGCTTTTGCTGATGGTGCCCATTCTGGCCAAGGAGGTGCCGCAACTCAAGGCGCAAGTACCGGGTTTGCTGGATCGACTGAATGACACGCTCAAGCCCTTGTTGGCGCAATGGGGCATTGATTTCTCGCTGGATGTGGCGACCCTCAAGCCCCTGGCGCTGAACTACCTCAATACCAATTTCGAAGAAGCCATGGGCTCCTTAGTGGCCTCGCTCAAGCTGGGGGGCAGTGTGGCGCTGGTGGTGTTTGGTAATGCGGTGTTGATCCCCGTGGTGTTGTTTTATTTGCTGATGGACTGGAAAACCCTGGTGGCGCGTTTGCTCAAACTCGTGCCGCCACGCCTGCGCAGTGCCACCGACAGCTTCACCGCCGAGGCCGATGCCGTGCTGGGCCAGTATTTGCGTGGCCAGCTCTTGGTGATGCTGATTTTGGCCGCCTACTACAGCGTGGGTTTGAGCCTGTTTCGACTGGAGCTGGCCCTGCCGATTGGCATCTTCACCGGGCTGGCTATTTTTGTGCCCTACCTTGGCTTTGGCCTGGGTTTGATTTTGGCGCTGCTGGCCGGGTTGCTGGAGTTCGCCGGGGTGGACGGCGCGTCTAAAGCGCTGTTGATGGTGGCCGTGGTGTATGGCGCGGGGCAATTGATTGAGAGTTTTTTCCTCACCCCCCGGCTGGTGGGCGAGCGCATCGGCCTGCATCCGCTGGCGGTGATTTTTGCCTTGCTGGCGTTTGGGCAACTCTTGGGTTTTGTCGGCGTGCTCATCGCCTTGCCTGCCAGTGCGGTGCTTTTGGTGGCGGGGCGGCGCATGACGGCCAACTACCTCCAAAGTGGGCTCTACCAGGGCCACCCGTAAAAGCGCATGAAGCAAATCGCTCTGGACATAGGTCTGGCCACCGGGCCCACGTTGGCCAATTTTTTCGCCGGGCCGAACGAGGCGGCGCACCAGCACCTGTCACTTTGGGTGGGGCAAAAATCCAGCGCCGCGCCACGCTCGCCCGTGCCCATCTACCTGTGGGGCCGCACCGCCAGTGGCAAGAGCCATTTGCTCAAGGCCGTGCGCGAGGCCTTGCGCGAGCAGGGGGCCACGGTCGGTTGGCTGGATGCCTCGGTGCAATCGCCCCCGGCTTTCAATGATGACTGGGCTGCGGTCTTGCTGGACGACGTTCACCTCTACACCGCAGAGCAGCAGCAAGTCGCTTTCAACTGGTTTGTGAATGCCACCAACCCCAAGTTCGGCCCGCAACGCCCGGTGCTGGCCGCAGGCGAGTTGCCCCCGGCGGATCTGAAGTTGCGTGAGGATTTGCGCACCCGCCTGGGCTGGGGCCATGTGTTTGTACTCAACGTGCTGAGTGAGCCCGAGCGCCGCGCCGTGCTGCGCCAGGCCGCTGATGCGCGCGGCGTTTTTTTGGGTGATGAGGTGATGGATTTCATGCTCACCCGCTTCAGCCGTGACCTGGGCAGCCTGATGCAGTTGCTCGACCAACTCGACGCCTACGCCCTGCAGACCCAGCGCGCCATCACCGTCCCTTTGATTAAATCCATGCTGGAAAATTTTTGATGAACACAGCCGCCGCGCCACGCGCCATCGCCTTGTTTGACTTGGACCACACCCTCTTGCCTATCGACTCCGATTACGCATGGGGTGGCTTCACCACCGCCATCGGTTGGACCGACCCGGTGGTCTTTGCCCAGCGCAATGACGAGTTCTATGCCCACTACCAGGCGGGCACGCTGGACGTGCATGACTACGTACGCTTTGCCACCGAGGCCACCCGCTTGCAGGGCGAGGCCAAGGCCCTGGCCGCGCGTGATCGCTTCATGCGCGAAGTCGTGCAGCCCGCCATCAAACCGCAGGCGCTGGAGTTGGTGCGTGGGCACCAGTTAGCGGGCGATCAGGTGCTGATCGTCACCGCCACCAATGAATTCGTCACCCGTCCGATTGCCGATGCCTTTGGCGTGCCCGATCTGATTGCGGTGGAACTGGTGCGTGATACCTTAAGTGGCGGCAACGGTTGGATCACCGGTGAGATCAAAGGCATCCCCTCGTTCAGAGAGGGCAAGGTCAAGCGCTTTGAAGACTGGCTGAATCAAAGGCAACTGGCCTGGACCGATGTGGAGGTGACCTTCTACAGCGACTCCTTCAATGACCTGCCCCTGATGGAGCAGGTCAAGCACCCGGTGGCCACCAACCCCGACGCCCGCCTGCGCGCCCTGGCGATTCAGCGCGGATGGCGCATACTTGACCTGTTTTAGTAGAAATAATGATCAAAAAATTCATCGAAAAATTGCTCGGCAAATCAGCCTCAAAGCCCGCCAGCAGCAAAAAACCCACCTTCGGCAAGCGCGAAGAAATCGGCGCGGCGGTGCATGGCATTGACCTCAATCTGGTGGACAACCGCGCCATTGATGTGGTGCACACCCTCAAAGATGCGGGTTATGAAGCCTATGTCGTCGGCGGCGCTGTGCGCGACCTGCTGGTGGGCTTGCGTCCCAAAGACTTTGACGTGGCCACCAACGCCACGCCCGAGCAGGTCAAGAGCCTGTTTCGCCGCGCCTTCATCATCGGGCGACGCTTTCGCATCGTCCATGTGGTCTATGGCCGGGGGCGCGAGAACGAAGTGATCGAGGTTTCCACCTTCCGCGCCTATCTGGACAACGCCGCAGCCGAGCAGGTCAAGGGCAATGAGCGCACCAGCAAGGGCGAGTTGGCCGGCATGAAACACGCGGTGGACTCAACAGGCCGCGTGCTGCGCGACAACGTTTGGGGCCCCCAGGAAGAAGACGCCGTGCGCCGCGACTTCACCATCAACGCCATGTACTACGACCCCGAGACGCAAATCGTGGTGGACTACCACGGCGGTTTCAAGGACGCTAAGAACCGCGTCATGCGCATGATTGGCGACCCCGCTACCCGCTACCGCGAAGATCCGGTGCGCATCATTCGCGCCGTGCGCTTTGCGGCCAAACTCAGTGGCCTGGGCTTCAAGCTGGAGGCCAAAACGGCAGCGCCGCTGGTCAAGTCGCACGAGCTGCTGGCCGATGTGCCGCAAAGCCGCTTGTTTGACGAAATGCTCAAGCTGCTGCAAACCGGCCACGCCTTGGCCTCCATCGCGCAACTCAAATTTTTGGGCTTGGCACGCGGCATTTACCCGTTGCTGGACGTGGTGGTGGAGCGCGCCGAACAACCCTTTGTCAAAGCCGCTTTGCAAGACACGGATCGCCGCGTCGGTGAGGGCAAGCCGGTCGCCCCGAGCTTCTTGCTGGCCTGCGTGCTGTGGGCTGACGTGCGCGACGGCTGGGCGCAGCGCGTGGCGGATCAGCAGCACGCGCACCCGGCACTGCAAGACGCGATTGACGACGTCTTCAATGCCCGCATCGGCGATGTATCGGGCCGGGGCAAGTTGGCCGGTGACATGCGCGAAATCTGGATGATGCAGCCGCGCTTTGAAAAACGCGTGGGCAGTGCGCCTTTTGGCTTGGTGGATCAGCCCCGCTTTCGCGCCGCGTTTGACTTCATGCGCCTGCGTGCCGACATCGGTGAGGTGGAGCTGCTGCTGGCCGACTGGTGGCAAGAGTTCAGCATGGCCGACGACAACCTGCGCCAGGACCTGGTGGACATCGTGCGCGAAGAGCAGCAGGCCCGACCCAAAACGCGCGGGCCTGCCCGCGTGCACACGCGCAAACCACGCCCTGCGGCAGATGCAAGTGCGCCTGAAGCCGCTGTGTCGCCATCCGCAGCTAATGCGGAGCGAACAGAGGGAACCCAAGACCTGTTTGAGGGCGGCGAAGATGCTGAAGGCGCACCTAAAAAACGCCGCCGCCGCAGGCGCTCCGGCTCGGCCAAAGGCGGGGCTGAGAACGCGGGCGGGTCGACGCCCGAATGAGCACGTCTGAAGCTGTCATTCCCGCGCAGGCGGGAATCCAGTGACTTAGCGCATGGCACGCGTCTTCGTCGCTCTAGGGGCCAACCTTGGCGACGCTCGTGCCACAGTCGCTCAAGCCATCCAAAGCTTGGGCGAGTTGCCCGGCACCACCGTGCTGAAGCAGTCCTCGCTGTACCGCAGCGCCCCGGTGGATGCGACCGGGCCAGATTTCATCAACGCCGTGGCTGAGGTTGCCACCACCCTGAGTCCACAGGCCTTGCTAGAGGCCTTGCAAGAGCTGGAACAGGACGCAGGTCGCCAGCGCCCCTACCGCAATGCCCCGCGCACGCTGGACCTGGACATCCTGCTGTATGACGCGTTGACGCTGAACACCCCCGCGCTGATCATTCCCCACCCCCGCATGTTCACCCGCGCCTTTGTGCTGTTGCCCCTGGCCGAGATCGCGCCTGAGCGGGTGACGCCTGCTCAACTACAGGCCGTGGTGCAACAGGCTATTGCGCGATTGAGAGAGGCTTGATGGGGCAAGACCTCACCCCAGCGCGTGCAGCGCCGCCCGCACGATGCTCGCTGCATCGACTTGGAAGTAGCCACGCAGCGCCGCGCGCGTGTCACTGCGGCCAAAGCCATCGGTGCCCAGCGTGAGGTAGCGTCGCCCTTCGGGGATGAAGGCGCGCACGCTCTCGGGCACGGCGCGCACGTAGTCGGTGGCGGCGATGATGGGGCCTTGTGAGGTGGCGAGTTGCTGGGCGATGAAGGGGATGTCGTTTCGTTCGCCCTGAGCGGATGCCATGGCACGCTGCTCACACGCCAAGCCGTCACGCGCCAACTCACTCCAACTGGTCACGCTGTACACGTCAACGTCCACGCCTTGCTCGGCCAGCAGGGATGCGGCCTTGATGACCTCGGTGAGGATGGCGCCGGAGCCCATCAGCGTCACATTTTTATGTATTTTTGGCTCCTGATCCAATGAATCATTGCGTGAGTAGCTACTGAATTTATAGCAACCTCGAATCACATCTGCCGCTACATTGGGCGGTAAATCGGGCTGCGCGTAGTTCTCGTTCATGAGCGTGACGTAGTAGAAAACGTCTTTCTGCTCGGTCAGCATCTCGCGCATGCCGTGGTCGATGATGACGGCCATTTCGCCCGCGAAGGCCGGGTCATAGGCCTTGCAGTTGGGGATGGTGGCCGCCACCAGGTGGCTGGAGCCGTCTTGGTGTTGCAAGCCCTCGCCGCCCAGCGTGGTGCGCCCGGATGTGGCCCCCCGAAGGAAGCCGCGCGAGCGCTGGTCGGCGGCGGCCCAGATGGCGTCGCCCACGCGCTGAAAGCCGAACATGCTGTAGTAGATGTAGAAGGGCAGCATGGTCAGACCGTGCACGCTATAGCTGGTGGCGGCCGCCGTCCAGCTGGCGATGGCCCCGGCCTCGCTGATGCCTTCTTCCAGAATCTGCCCGTCCAGCGCCTCGCGGTAGGAGAGCACCGAGCCAATGTCTTCGGGCTCGTAGCGCTGGCCCACACTGCTGTAGATGCCGACTTGCTTGAACAGGTTGGCCATGCCGAAGGTGCGCGCCTCATCGGCCACGATGGGCACGATTCTTGGCCCCAGTTCTTTGTCCTTGAGCAGGTTACCCAGCAGACGCACAAAGGCCATGGTGGTGGACATTTCTTTGCCCGCTGCTGCGGTGGCAAACGCCGCATACGAAGTGATTGCAGGCACGGGTAATACCTGCGAGGCCGTGTACCTTTTGGGCAGGTAGCCTCCGAGCTTCGCGCGCTGCTGGTGCATGTAACGCATCTCGGCACTGTCTTCTGCGGGTTTGAAGAATTCAAGGTTCGTGGCCTGCGCGTCGGTGAGTGGCAGGTTGAAGCGGTTGCGGAATCCAATCAGCGCTGCCTCGTCCAGCTTCTTTTGGCTGTGCGTGGTCATCTTGCCTTGGCCCGCGCTGCCCATGCCGTAGCCTTTTTTGGTGTGCGCGAGGATCACGGTCGGCTGGCCGCTGTGCTGGGCGGCTGCCGCATAGGCCGCGTGGATTTTGACCAAGTCATGCCCGCCGCGTTTGAGGCGGTCAATCTGCTCATCGGTCAGGCCCTGGGCCAGGCGGGCCAGTTCCTCGTTTTGACCAAAAAAGGTGTCGCGGTTAAAGCGCCCGTCTTTGGCGGCGAAGGTCTGCATCTGGCCGTCCACCGTGTCGGCAAAGGCCTTGACCAGCGCACCGGTGACGTCGCGCGCAAACAGGCCGTCCCAGTCACTGCCCCAGACCAGTTTGATGACGTTCCAGCCCGCGCCGCGAAAGAGTTTTTCCAGCTCGTCGATGATGCGGCCATTGCCGCGCACGGGGCCGTCCAGCCGTTGCAAGTTGCAGTTGACGACCCAGACCAGGTTGTCCAGCTTCTCGCGGCTGGCCAGTGTCAGTGCGCTCATGGATTCGGGCTCGTCCATCTCGCCATCACCAAACACGCCCCAGACTTTTCGCTGATTGCAATCGAGCAACTGGCGGTGCGTCAAGTAGCGCATGAAGCGCGCGTGGTAGATCGAGCTGATCGGCCCCAGGCCCATGGAGCCGGTGGGGAACTGCCAGAAGTCCGGCATCAGCCAGGGGTGCGGGTAGCTGGACAGGCCGCGTGCGCCGCTCTCAGGCGCGGTGATTTCTTGCCGATAGTGGGCGAGGTCGGCTTCGCTCAAACGGCCTTCCAAAAAGGCACGGGCATAGACGCCGGGCGCGCTGTGGGGTTGGAAGAAAACAAGGTCGCCACCGTGGGCTGGCGTGCCCGGCGTGGCCCCGTCATTGCGTGCATGAAAGAAATGATTGAACCCGACCTCAAACAAATCCGCCGCACTCGCGTAGCTGGCAATGTGCCCGCCCAATTCGCCATAAGCGGCATTGGCCCGTGCCACCATGGCCAGCGCGTTCCAGCGCATGAGCGAGGCCAGTTTTTCTTCTATAGCCAAGTCGCCAGGGAAGGGCGGCTGCGCGTCCACCGCAATCGTGTTCACGTAGGGCGTCACCAGCTCAGGCTGCCAGCCCACTTGCGTGCTGTGGGCCAGGCGCACCAGGCTGTCGAGGACGAAGCGCGCACGCTCGGGGCCGTGCTGCGCGACCAGGGAGACAAAGGCGTCGCGCCATTCGGCGGTTTCGGT
>JANPNG010000031.1:0-5010 GCA_031427355.1 Hylemonella sp. | reverse complement strand
CGCCGACGGCGGTGACCTTCAGGCCATCGTCACGGCGATGAAGGCCAGCAAGAAAATCATCAGAGCACCCGCAGCGGGGATCACGTAGGGAATAGCGTGCACGATGTTTTCCATCGGGTCATCAGACTGGGGCTTGGCGGTGTTGTGGCTTGACATGGGGGATCCTAAGAACAGGTTTATCTGCCAGATTTTACATTTTCCCCAGACTGCGCTATGGTGACCTCGTCATGCAACCTGATGGGGGGCTTTGATGGTCAAGCGTTTGTTGGTGGACAAGGCGAATGGTCAGCTCCTGGTTTCCCCAGGGCTCAAAGACGCGCCCGTGCTGGACCTGATGTGCTCGCAATTCGTCCTGACCCTGGCCGCCCGCATGGGCTCGGGCTTTAACGCCAGACGCGACCTCAACGGCGTCATTTCATTGGCGGGCCGTCATCTGGTCTGGCCCTTGCCGGTGTTGCAGCGGCTGCGCGAATTCCTCACCTGGCGCTGCGCCGCCAATGAGGCCTGGAGCGGCCACGAGGGCTTGAGCCCGACGGAATTTCTGGCGCGCTTTGGCGACTGGCGCGGCCCGTTTGAAGAGGGCACGCTGTTTTTCTACCTGGACGAATACGCCAAGGTCCAGCCCAAAGACCTGATGAGCGTGCTGGTGGCCACCAAAGACTGGCTCACCCATGTGCTGAAAAAACAATCCACCCTGGTCGAGAAAAACATCGACGCCCTGGCCAGCCTGCTCCAGCTCAACCAGGCCGAGCGCGCCTTGCTGCTCTACGGCACGCTGGCGCGCTACCAGCGCGAGTTGCGCAGCCTGCTGGTGGAGTTCAAGGTCAATAGCGCGCCCGAGGCCTATGCGGTGATTGCCGAGCTGGCGGGCGTGAATGCGGCCGAGGTGGGCGAGGCCTTGCGCGCAGGCTCACGGTTGGAGCGCATCGGCTTGGTGGAGAACCTGATCTCCGAGCACAACATCACCGACATGGCCGATTTGATGAAGGTTAGCGACAAGTTGCCCCCGGTGCTGATGCGCCAGTACCGTGACCAGGCCGAGCTGATGGCCGTCTTCACCCGGCCCTCATCAAAAAGCGCCCTGAATGTGGGTGACTTCGCCTTCGTGGCGCAAGACGTGGACATGCTGTGCGCCTTGCTGCGCAACGCCGTGGCGCGTGGCGAGGCGGGCGTCAACGTGCTGCTGTACGGCCCACCGGGCACCGGCAAGACCGAGCTGGCCAAGGTGGTGGCGCAAAGCGCCGGGCTGGAGCTGTATGAGGTGGAGTACGCCGACCGCGATGGCAACTCTTTGAGCGGGCGCGACCGCTACCGTTCGCTGCAAATCGCCCAGGTGTTTCTCAAATGCAGTGCCCAGTCGGCCTTGTTGTTTGACGAGGTGGAAGACGTGTTTCCGCCGATCTCCAGCGAAGCCGCCCAGTGGTTGGCGCGTGCCGATCAAGGGGCGGCACCGCGCAACGCCAGCGTGAGCGGCAAGGCCTGGGTCAATCAAATTCTGGAGTCCAACACCGTGCCCACGCTGTGGGTCACCAACCGCATTGAGCAAATCGACCCGGCCTTTCGCCGCCGCTTTGCCTACCACCTGGAGCTGAAAAGCCCACCCCCCGGCGCGCGCGAGGGCTTGGTTCGTAAGACGCTTGAAGGCGTGGACGTGAGCGATGCCTTCGTCGCCCGGCTGGCCGCACGCAAGGGTCTGACCCCGGCGCAGATCCGCACAGCGGTGAGGTTTGCCGGGCTGGTCGGGCCAGCGCTTCAGGTCAGCGGACTGGCTGAGCTTCATAGTCGATCCGGCGACGCGCAGAGTTCTGCGCAAGAAACCCTGATCGAGCGCCAGTTGCACAACGCCGATCTGGCCCTGGGACAGCGCCCCGGCGGTGGGCAGCAACGCGAATCGGCGACCCATTACGACCTGAGCCTGCTGCATGTGGAGAGTCGCTTTGAGGTGTCACGCATGGTGCAGGCCTTGCAAGCCCGTGGCCACGGCACCTTGTGCTTTTACGGCCCACCCGGCAGCGGTAAAACGGCGCTGGCCGAGCACATTGCCAGCACCTTGGGCCGCAGCCTCATCATCAAACAGGCCAGCGATTTGATGAGCAAGTACATCGGCGAAACCGAGCACAACATGGCTGCCATGTTCGCCGAAGCGGAAGCGGAAAACGCGCTGTTGCTGCTGGACGAGGCCGATAGCTTTTTGCAAGACCGCCGAGGTGCCCAGCGCACCTATGAGGTGACCGAGGTGAACGAAATGCTGCAAGGCATGGAGCGCTTTAACGGCATCTTCATCTGCACCACCAATTTGTTCAACAGCATCGACCAGGCCGCCCTGCGGCGCTTCACCTTCAAAGTCGAGTTCAAACCCCTCAAGCCCGCGCAACGAGAGGCCATGTTCACCACCGAGGCACTGGCCGGTGACGCCGCCGCCCTCACACCGCAGATCAAAGCCCGGCTGACCGAGTTGATGCAACTCTGCCTGGGCGACTTCGCCGCCGTGCGGCGGCAAGCGGTGATCTTGGATGCAACGCTGGAGCCGCTGGAGTTTTTAGTTCAACTGGAAGCCGAACACCGCGTCAAGCCCGAGGTGCGCGAGTCGCGCAGCATGGGGTTCATGAGGCCGCCGGGTTAAAGCCCCACCACCCGCAGCACCTCTTCCCCATAAGCCTCCAGCTTCTTCGCCCCAATCCCGCTGATGCCTTGCAGGTCGTCCAGGGTTTGCGGCACGCGCTCGGCGATGGCGGCCAGGGTGGCGTCGTGGAAGATCACGTAGGCGGGCAGGTTGTGCTCGCGTGCCACTTCGCCGCGCCAGGCTTTGAGGGCGGCAAAGCGGGCCAACGCGGCATCGTCTAGCGCCAGCGGCGCGGCATTGGATTTTGACGAAGTCGTGCCACTGACACTGCGCTTGGGTTTGCGCTCCGCCGGGGTGGAGACCGATTCACGCAGGCGCACCGCCACCTCGCCCTTTAGCACGGCGCGTGACTGCTCGGTGAGCTGCAGCGTGTTGAAAGCCTGGCCATCGACATTAAGCGCACCGGTGGCGATGAGCTGGCGCAGCACGCCGCGCAACTGAATCTCGCTAAAGGCCGCGCCGATGCCAAAGGTGGTCAAGCCATCATGGCCGAACTGTGTGACTTTGTCGGTCGTCTTGCCGCGCACGATGTCCATGATGTGGCCCGCACCAAAGCTGATGCCGCTGGCCTGCTGCACGCGGTAGATGGTGCTGAGCAGTTTGCGCGCGGCGTCGGTGCCGTCCCAAACGTTGGGCGGGTTCAGGCAGTTGTCGCAGTTGTTGCAGGGCTGGCTGGCCTCGTCAAAGTAGGCCAGCAAGCGCACACGGCGGCAGTCCGCGCCTTCGGCCAGTGTCAGCAAGGCGTCAAGCTTGCCGCGCATGACTTGTTTGAAATCGTCACCGGCCGGGCTCTCGTCAATCATGCGGCGCTGGTTCACCACGTCTTGCAGGCCGTAGCCCATCCAGGCGTTGGCGGGTGCGCCGTCGCGCCCGGCGCGGCCCGTCTCCTGGTAGTAGCCCTCGATGTTTTTGGGCATGTCCAGGTGCGCCACAAAGCGCACATCGGGCTTGTCGATGCCCATGCCAAAGGCAATCGTGGCCACCATGACGATGCCGTCTTCACGCAAGAAGCGGTCTTGATTGGACTGGCGAACGGCGGCGTCCAACCCAGCGTGATACGGCAGCGCATTCAGGCCCTCAGCGCACAGCGTCTGCGCAATATCCTCCACTTTGCGGCGCGACTGGCAATAGACGATGCCCGCGTCACCCTCGTGTTCGCGCTGGATGAAGCGCAGCAACTGCTGGGTGGCGTCCTTCTTCTCCACAATTTTGTAGCGGATGTTGGGGCGGTCAAAGCTGCTGACGAACTGTTGCGCGTCTTCCAGTTGCAGGCGTTCCACAATGTCGGCGCGGGTCAGCGCATCAGCCGTGGCGGTGAGGGCCATGCGCGGCACCCCGGCATAGCGCTCGTGCAGCACCGTCAGGGCGCGGTACTCGGGGCGGAAGTCGTGGCCCCACTGGCTCACGCAGTGCGCTTCGTCAATGGCGAACAGGGCCAGTTGGCCGCGCGCATACAGGGCGTCCAGCAGCGCCAAAAAGCGCGGTGTGGTCACGCGTTCAGGCGCGGCGTACAACATCGTCAAATCGGCCCGCAGCAAGCGCTTTTCCAGCGCAGACGCCTGCTCGCCCGTGAGGGTGGAGTTGAGAAATTCGGCCTCCACCCCGGCTTCATGCAGCGCACCGACTTGGTCGTGCATCAGCGCGATCAAGGGCGAGATGACCACGGTGACGCCTTGGCCGGCCTGCTGCCGCGCAATCGCCGGGATTTGGTAGCACAGCGACTTGCCGCCGCCCGTGGGCATGAGCACCAGCGCGTCACCGCCGTTGATGACGTGGGAGACGATGGCTTCTTGCGGGCCGCGAAACTGTTCGTAGCCGAACACCTCACGCAAAATTTGGGAAGAGGACAATTGAGTTGCTATAGATTAACTAGCTGCTCACGCTAGTGCTTAAATGGCCTCAGGCCTAAATGATGAATAAAACCGACGTGTTTTTAGCGCAAAGGACACACCAACGTCACGCTGGGGAAGTAGCCGCGATAGCGCGATGCATCACGGGTCAAAAGCGTCCACCCTTCAACTTGGGCTTGCGCACCGATAAAGAAATCCGCCAGCACGCCGGTTGTAACGCCCTTGCGTTTGCGGTATCGCAAAAACGCTTCACCTGCCAGATAAGCGGCGGGGCGCGAAATGTCTTTCACTGCAATTTTGGCGCGCTTTAAAAAGGCGTCCAGATCGTCCATGCTGTCAAAGGCTGGCACCAGTTCCGCGTAGCCCACGGGGTTGATGGTCAGAGCCCCCGCTTGGCTGGCTTCTAGTAATTTTGTTTGCGACCAATCGGCCCACTGGGCGTCGTCTTGCACCAGGTCAATCAGCACATTGGTGTCCACTAAAGTCATGGTTTGTTCCAATCGTCACCCCGGGTCATGCGCATGATTTGATCGGTGG
>JANPNG010000030.1:0-10514 GCA_031427355.1 Hylemonella sp. | reverse complement strand
TTGGCGGAAGCGGTGAGATTCGAACTCACGAACCCTTGCGGGTTGCCGGTTTTCAAGACCGGTGCAATCGACCACTCTGCCACGCTTCCGACGTGGGTGATTCTAACCGAGGGGTTTGCCCAAATCGGGTCGGCCCCTCGTTGCCCCTCGTCGTTTTGTTACGCGTCGGGCGCAACCGGGTGCTGGGCCATGGCCTCCCAGGCCTTGACCAATGCCGAGTGGTCGGCCTGGCCGTGGCCCAGGGCGGCGCAGACTTGCATTTGCTGGGCCACGCCCGCCGTTTGCGGCAGGGCGACGTTCATGGCTTTGGCGCCTTGCAGGGCCAGGTTCAGGTCTTTCTGGTGCAGGGCAATACGGAAACCGGGGTTGAAGGTGCGTTTGACCATGCGCTCGCCGTGCACTTCCAGAATGCGCGAAGCGGCAAAGCCACCCATCAGGGCTTGGCGAATCTTGGCGGGGTCAGCCCCGGCCTTGGAGGCAAACACCAGAGCTTCGCTCACGGCGGCAATGTTCAGCGCCACGATGATCTGGTTGGCCACTTTGCAGGTCTGGCCGTCGCCGTTGCCGCCGATGAGTGTGATGTTCTTGCCCATCAGCTCAAACAGGGGTTTGACGCGCTCGAACACGGCGGGCTCGCCGCCGATCATGATGGTGAGCGAGGCTGCCTTGGCACCGACTTCGCCGCCGGACACGGGCGCATCCAGGTAGTCGGTGCCGAGGGCGTTGATTTTTGCGGCAAAGGCCTTGGTGGCGATCGGGTCGATGGAGCTCATGTCCACCACGACCTTACCTTTGCCGTTTTGGCTCAGGCCTGTGGCGACGCCCTCGGCACCAAACAACACTTTTTCGACATCCGGGGTGTCGGGCACCATGGTGAAGATGATGTCCGCTTGGCGGGCCACGGCAGCCGGGTTGTCGCAAGCGGTTGCGCCAGCAGCCAGCAAGTCCTGCGGAATCTGGCTGCGCGTGTTGACGAACAGCGTGTGCCCGCCTTTGATCAAGTTCAGGGCCATAGGCGTGCCCATGATGCCCAGGCCGATAAAGCCGAGTTTGAGTCTAGATTGCGTCATTTTTTTCCTCAGGGGTTGATAGTCAAGTCAACCGCTGATTTTGCCCGATGTGATCAAGCGCAGCGCAGAGCCGCCCCAAGCAAGCTTAGCCCCCTCGGGGGGCAGAGAGTTACACGCAGTGAAAGAACGTGGGGGTCACGTCTGGCCTTCGGTCAGCGTGTCCAACTGGAAGCGTCCGCTTTTGTGCCACAGCCAGGTGTCGGTATAGGTCACACCCGCCATACGCACTGGGGCGGGGAAGGGGGACGCAGTACGCACGGTGCGCTCAATGTCGGCCATCACTTCGGGGGCGTGGCGCGGCGCGCGCATCCAATGGGTGGATGTCACATGTCCGCGCGGATCTACCTCGACTTGCAAGACGCCAACGGCGTAGAGCAGGGGCGGCATCTTCCCTTTGTAAATCCGGTCGCCATTCTTGCTGTAGAGGTGAGAAGCCGCGTCGCGCCGGTAGTCTTTAGGGCTCAGCGCGTTTGAAATCTTGTCGGGCCGTGGTTGAGCGGCCACGGGTGGCGGCGCTTGCATGGGTCTGGGCGGCGCAGGCGTTGGGGGTGGTGGCGGTGCAAGCACGACGGGTGCAGGCGGCGGACTTGAACACGCAGCAAGCAGCGCCGCAACACCGGTCGCGGAGGTGGTGAGCAAGAGCTGGCGCCGGTCAATGGATGTTTTCATGCTGATTCCTGAATGGATAGAGGCATTAACTAAAGTTATTCATTTGCACCGCTCGCCTTGAACTGACGCAGGGGTTTGCAGGCCCACTTTGCCATAAAGCAGGCGTTTATGCTGTGTTTAACCGTGTTCAAACGTGACTGCCTGTAAACCCGCAGGTCCACCATTAGTCGGCCGTGATGCCTGCACTTTTGATGGTTTTGGCCCAGAACGTGGTCTCGCGTTTGACCAGATCATCCAACGCTTCAGGCGGCAAATAGCGCAGCTCAATCCCGGCGGTGTTGGCGCGTGTTTTGGTCTCGGCTTGTTCCAGCGCCTGCTTGATCTGGCCGCTGAGTTTGCTCACCACATCGGGCGGCGTGCCGGCCGGGGCGAAGATGCCGACCCAGGCTTCCAGCTCAAAGCCTTTGAGGCCAGCTTCTGCTGTGGTGGGCACATTGGGCAGGCCGGGGTGGCGTGATTTGCCCGCAATGGCCAAGCCTTTGAGCTTGCCCGCCTGCACATGGCCCATGACCGAGGGCGGCGTGGTGATGAACACCTGCACCTGGCCCGAGAGCACGTCCTGCACCGCCGGGCCTGATCCCCGGTAGGGGATGTGCACCATGCTGGTGTGCGTCTGCATCTTGAACATTTCAGTGCCGATGTGCGAGAGCGAGCCATTGCCCTGCGAGGCGTAACTCAGCTTGCCTGGGTTGACCTTGAGATAGCTGATGAACTCGTTCAAATTATTGGCGGGCACCGAAGGGTGAACGGCAATCACATTGGTGGCCACGGTGACCAGGGCCACCGGCACAAAATCTTTTTGCGCCCACGGCAGCTTGGGCGACAGAGATGGGTTGCCCACGTGGTAGGCCGAGTAAGACGTGAGCAGGGTGTAGCCATCGGGGTTGGCGCGTGCCACCAGGCTGTAGGCTACGTTGCCGCTGCCACCCCCTTTGTTGTCCACCACCACCGATTGGCCCATCACGCGCGCCAGTGGCTCGCTCAGCAGGCGTGCCGAGGCATCGACAAAGCCGCCGGGCGGGTTGGGCACGATCAATGTGACGGGCTTGGATGGGTAGCCCTGGGCCATGGCGATGCCGCACAAGAGCGTGCTGCTGGCCAAGGCTATCAGTGTGCGGATGGAGGTGAAAAGGCCGTGTCGTGTCATGTGCGGTTTTCTCAGTTAGGGATGGGTAAAATTTTGTTCAGCGCGTCAGTTTAGTATGCGCGGGCTGCCTGCGTTGGCGTGACACCCATCAAACCCTGAAAGAAACCCATGAAGACCTACAAAATCGCCTGCATCCCCGGAGACGGCATTGGCAAAGAAGTCGTGCCTGCGGGCCAAACCGTGCTGGCCGCGCTGGCCCAGGCTGACGGCACGTTCAACTTTGATTTCGAGAGCTTCGGCTGGGGCGGTGACTGGTACCGTGCCCACGGCGAGATGATGCCCCAAGACGGCCTGGAGCCGCTGCGCAGCAAGGACGCGATTTTGTTCGGATCAGCCGGTGACCCGCACATTCCCGACCACATCACGCTGTGGGGCTTGCGTCTGAAAATTTGTCAGGGGTTCGATCAATACGCCAACGTGCGGCCCACGCGCATCCTGCCGGGTATCGAGACGCCGCTGCGCAACTGCAAGCGCGAAGACCTGAACTGGGTCATCGTGCGCGAGAACTCCGAAGGCGAATACTCCGGTGTGGGCGGTCGTGCGCACCAGGGCCACCCGATTGAAGTGGCCACAGACGTTTGCATGATGACCCGCGTGGGTGTTGAACGCGTGATGCGCTTCGCCTTCAAGCTGGCCCAGTCGCGTCCGCGCAAGCTGCTCACGGTGGTGACCAAGTCCAACGCACAGCGCCACGCCATGGTGATGTGGGATGAGATTGCACTGCAAATCAGCAAAGAGTTTCCCGACGTGACCTGGGACAAAATTCTGGTGGACGCCTGCACCGACCGCATGGTCAATCGCCCTGCGTCGCTGGACACGCTGGTGGCCACCAATCTGCACGCCGACGTGCTCTCCGACCTGGCTGCCGCGCTGGCGGGTAGCTTGGGCATTGCCCCCACCGGCAACATCGACCCTGAGCGCCGCTACCCCAGCATGTTCGAACCGATTCATGGCTCGGCTTTCGACATCATGGGCAAGGGCTTGGCCAATCCCATTGGTACTTTCTGGAGCTGCGTGATGATGCTGGAGCATCTGGGTGAGCCTGCCGCTGCGGCCAAGTTGATGGCGGCGATTGAGGCGGTCACCGTTGATAAGTCACTTCACACTGCGGACTTGGGTGGCAAGGCGACGATGGACCAGGTGACGGCTGCGGTTTGCGCGCGGATTGGTCGTTGAGGTTTGCCTGCGCAGCGCGTGTAGCTTTCTAAGGGTATTCCACCGCCCCAACGCAGGGCAGACAAGTCCAAAATAGCCGTCTCCACCGCATAGGCTAAACACCATGAAAAAACTGCTTTCAACCCTGCTCCTGGTACTGCTGGCCCCTCTGGCCCAAGCCCAGGCCTGCCCCGACAAAAATCTGCTCTACTGGCAGGCCTTTCCCCCAGGCGGCGAGTCCGATTTGTCCGCGCGGCATCAACAAATCATCCTGAAGAAAAAATGCGTTGCGATTGACACCATCATCCAGTACAAGGCCGGGGCTGGTGGCGGGTTGATGTGGGGCCAGATGAACCAGTTGCCGGGCGACGGCAACAACGTGGTCGGCGTGAACCTGCCGCACATCGTGTTTCAGCCGCTCGAAGGCCAGGTGCAGTACAAAACGGAAGACATCACACCGGTGTTCTGGTTCCACTACACGCCCGACATTCTGGTCGTGCCCGAGCAAAGCCCGATCAAAACCTTTGCTGACTTCGTCAAGGCGGCCAAGGCCGACCCCGGCAAGCTCAGCCTGGGGGGCTCGGGGTTGAACTCGGCCAACCATGCGGCGCACGAGCGCCTGAACGCTGCCTTCAACGTCAAGACCAATTACATCCCCTTCAAAGGCACGGGTGACATGGCCACCGCCGTGATGGGTGCGCAGGTGAGCGGGGCCATCACCTACACCGCGTTTGCCATCAACAACAAAACCCGCATCCGACCACTCGCCGTGGCCATGGAAAAACGCCATCCGCTGATGCCCGACGTGCCGACCTTCAAAGAACTGGGCGTGGATTGGGTGGACGGCGCTTACCGGGGCATCGGCGTGCCCAAATCCACCCCGCCTGAGGCGCGCAAACGCCTCTCAGACCTGTGGCTGGCCTTGAACAACGAGCCCGAGATGAAAGAGCTGGCGGCCAAGAGCGGCTTTGAGCTGGTCAACGTGGGCACGGAGCAGATGGACTCCTTCATGAAAGAAAAAACCAAGCTCTACATTGAAGGTGCGCAGCGCTTGGGGCTGGGCAAGAAATAAGCATTCTTGACAGTGGTGGGCTTGCGTGCGACCATCCCCGGCTTGCGTTCTGATGACCTCAAAAAAGAGAGACGTCGATGGAAAAAAACAAACCCATGCCAGCAGTGCGTAGCCTGTCTGAGACAGATTTGACACTGCGCACGCTCCAATTGGAAAAAACACTGGAGAGTTCGGGTGAGTCGGTCGTCATCAAAGATTTGAACGCCGTCGTCACCTTCTGGAACCCACAAGCCAGCGCCCTCTATGGATTCACGACAGAAGAGGCCATTGGCCACCCCTTGCGTGAACTGCACGCCGCTGATCTGAGCGAAGAAGCTTACGCCCGGGTTTTGGCCCGCGTGCGATCCGGGCAATCCAGCACGGCCACCACGGATCGCAAGAAAAAAAATGGCGAAATCGTGCATGTGCTGATCCGCACCACGCCGCTGTTTGACGAAAACGGGGTGTTGGTGGGTGAGTCCACCATCACCCGCGACTTGAGCGACATTCGCCGCGCTGAAGACGCCTTGGACGTGGCCAAAACCGCACTCAAAGACAAGCTCACCGCCAACCGAAACCTCAAGACCGAAGTGGCGTCGCGTCGCAAATCCGAGTTGGCCATGCGCGAGATGAATCTGACCATGGAGCGCACGGTTCAAAAAATGGAGGCGCTGCACCGCGAGAACGAAGCGCTTCTGCACCTCTCCGAGCTTTTGCAATCCTGCACTGATTGGGAGGAAGCCCACGCCGCAGTGCTGGAGACCACGCAGCGGCTCTTTCCTGGCATCCCTGGCTCACTCTTCATCTACCGCGATTCGCGCGACGTGTTGATGCACGCCGTGTCCTGGGGTGAAGCTGCGCCCACTTCCATGGCACCCGAACCTCTGCACCCGGAAGATTGCTGGGCCCTGCGCCTGGGACGCCCGCACAGCGTCAACTCCCCCGGTGCCTTTCGCTGCCGTCACTTGCATGGCGGTACGCAACCCTCCATTTGTCTGCCTGTGAATGGCCAAGGTCAAGCTTTGGGCCTACTTGTCTTGCGCGTGAACGCCGACGAAGACATCAAAGATCGCCTGACTGCGCTGGCCAGCCGCATCGGCCCGGGCTTTGCCAACTTGAAGTTGCGCGAGTCATTGCGCTCGCTGGCCTTGCGCGACACCTTGACGGGCCTGTACAACCGGCGCTACATGGAAGAAGCTTTGAAGCGTCTGTTCATCAGCAGCCGCCACAGCGACAAACCCTTCTCCATCCTCATGGTGGACATCGACCACTTCAAGCGCTTTAACGACACCTTTGGCCATGCCGCAGGCGACGCCGTACTCGCAGCCATTGCCAAATGCCTCAAAAACACAGTTCGTACCACCGACTTTGCTTGCCGCTACGGCGGTGAAGAACTTGTGGTGCTGATGCCCGACACCAGCCTGGACAGTGCCATGGAGCGGGCAGAAGCCATCCGAGTGGCCATTCGCGAGAGCAGCATCACCCATGACGGGCAGACCTTGCCCGCCTGCACGGCGTCCTTTGGTGTGGCCGTTTCACCGACGCATGGCGACAACACGCCGGACTTGTTCAAGGCGGCCGATGCCGCTTTGTACCGGGCCAAAGCCGAGGGGCGTGACCGGGTGTGTGCGGCTGAGCTGGCAACTCCCACCTTGGCGGAAGCCTCCAAAGTCGTCTCCAAGACGGCTGCTAAAGTGGCTTGAGTGATTGAACCTGATTGAGACTTGATGAGCACCCCGAACCCGCAGACCCACCCCCGCGAATTTCTAACTTATTTATTTGATGCCGCCGTGCAGCGTGCCCTGCCGCTGCACAACATGGCGGCCCATTTGCCACCACCGCCCAAGGGCCGCACCGTTGTCATCGGCGCGGGCAAGGCCGGTGGCTCCATGGCGCAGGCACTAGAGGCCTTGTGGCCCGCTGATGCGCCCTTGAGTGGCCTGGTGGTCACGCGCTACCACCATATTCCACCGCGCCCGCTTGGCCTGGCCTCGCGCATTGAGATCGTTGAGGCCGCGCACCCGGTGCCCGACGCGGCGGGTTTGGCTGCATCCCGGCGCATCCTCGACCTAGTTCAGGGTCTGACGGCTGATGACCTGGTGCTGTGCCTGATCTCAGGCGGTGGCTCGGCCCTGCTCACCCTGCCTGCGGATGGCTTGACGCTGGCTGAGAAGCAGCGCATCAACAAAGACCTGCTCAACAGCGGCGCCAACATTGGCGAGATGAACTGCGTGCGCAAGCACCTCTCGCGCATCAAGGGCGGGCGCTTGGGTGCGGCCTGCGTGCCCGCCCGCGTGGTGACGTTGACCATCAGCGATGTGCCGGGGGACGACCCCTCGGTCATCGCCAGCGGGCCGACCGTGCCTGATGCCACTAGCTGTGCCGACGCGCTGGCGATTTTGAAGCGCTACCGCATAGCGTTGCCGCCAGCCGTGCACACCGCGCTGGAGCAGGGTGCGCTGGAAACCCCCAAGCCGGGTGACCCTGCTTTCAACGGCCATGCGGTTCACATGATCGCCACACCGCAAGAGTCGCTGGAGGCTGCGGCTGCCGCTGCGCGTGAAGCAGGCCTCAACGCCTACATCTTGAGCGATGAAATGGAGGGCGAATCGCGTGAGGTGGGCAAGGTGCATGCGGCCATGGCACGCGCTGTTGCTCGCGCAGATGTCAGGGCGGATTCGCACGTTACGGGTCTGGCCTTCATCAAACCCTGCGTCATCCTCAGCGGCGGTGAAACCACGGTCACGGTGCGCCCTGTGCCTGCGGGCGAGGTGCGGGGCAAGGGCGGTCGTGCGGGCGAGTTTTGTTTGGGGCTGGCCCTGGGCTTGCAGGCGCAGGCGGGTGTGTACGCGCTGGCTGCTGACACCGACGGCATTGACGGCATGGAGGACAACGCGGGTGCGTTTGTAGAGCCCAGCACGTTGGCGCGCGCGCAGGCCTTGGGGCTCAAGGTGACGGACAGCCTGGATCGCAACGACGCCTACGGTTACTTTCAGCCCCTGGGCGACCTGGTCATCACCGGGCCAACCCACACCAATGTCAACGATTTCCGGGCTTTGCTGATTTTGTAGGCGGTTTCAGGCCAAAGCTTGATCTCGCTCAAAGCAGGGTTGGCGCAAGCCGGGCAAAGTCAGGCCCATGCTACCTACGGGATTTATTGAGCAAGCCGGTGAAGTGCGAACTGTCGCGCCGGGCTCGGTGCTGCTCAAAAGAGGCACCACGTCGGACTGCGTTGTACACGTCGAATCGGGCCGGGTGGCCATGGGCGTCACGGGTGCCGACGGTTTGACGCACCAGTTGGGCGAGGTCGAAGGACCGTTCTGGTTGGACGCCACAGACGCTGTGCTGGCCCAGCCCAGCGTAGTCGATGCCGTGGCCGAATCTGAGGTGCGTTTGCGGCGCACGCCGCTGTCCAAATTCCGCCAATCATTGACCGATTTGTCGCCCATGGTTCAAATGGTCTTACACGATGTCGCCCAGGCGCACCGGCGGCAGACCGAGCTGGCGGTCAGCCGTCTGGCCAAAGATGCGGAAGCTCGTTGTGCGGAGTGGCTGCTCCAGCATGCGCAGGCCAGTGACGTCGGGGTGCAGGCCGTGCTACTGCGGCAAACCAAGGGCACGCTGGCCGCGCAGTTGGGCATTGCGCCGGAGACCCTGTCGCGCGTGCTGCGTCACTTGCGTGAGCGTAGCTTGATTAGTGGCACCGGGCGCGCTTTGAAGCTGCTGGACCCCAGAGGGTTGCGTCGCTTGGCTGGGATTTGAGCGCGGGCGTAGTGCCCTGTGTTCACACCTTGCGAATCAATCCGCAGAAATTTTTCTCTCACGAATGATCGCCCCAAAGCGCTGGGTATCCTCCGTTGCCTTGGCGGCAAACTCAGTCGGCGTGATGGGCAGGGCTTCACCCCCCAGCGCAGCAATGCGGTCTTTCACGGCCTGCGTGCCCAAAATGCGGTTGATCTCTTGGTTCAAGCGTGCGATCACCGGGGCGGGTGTGGCGGCGGGGGCGTAAAAGCCAAACACCGTATCGGCATCAAAACCCTTGAGACCCGCCTCGCTCAGTGTCGGCGCATCGGGGAACAACGGCGAGCGTTTGGGGCTGCCCACCGCCAGCAGCTTGAGCTTGCCCGCACGCACCTGGTTCAGGCCGATACCCGGATCAAAGTAAAAATCAATCTGCCCGGCCAATAGGTCTTGCAACGCCGGTGCCGCACCCCGGTAAGGCACATGCACGGCAAAAATGCCGGCTTGGCTTTTCAGCATTTCACCTGCCAGATGCGGGGAACTGCCGCTGCCCGGTGAGCCGTAGGACAGCTTGCCGGGGTTGGCTTTGGCGTAGTTGATGAACTCGCCCATGGTGTTGACCGGCACACCCGGACGGATGACCAAAAACACCAGCACGCGGGCCGCAGCCGCCACGGGGGTGAGGTCTTTGGCGGGGTCAAACGACATCTTGGCGTAGATGTGCGGGTTGACCGACACCATGCCACCCGAGCTCATCAGCAGCGTGTAGCCATCGGCCGGTGACTTGGCCACCGCGTCGCCGCCAATATTGCCACCCGAGCCGCCCCGGTTTTCCACCACCACGGGCTGGCCGAGCGCCTCTTGCAAGGGCTGGGCCACGATGCGCGCAATCTGGTCGGCCGCGCCGCCGGGCGGGAAGTTAACGATGACTTTGATCGGCTTGGCGGGCCAGACCTGTCCTGAGCCTGTCGCAGCGGTTTGCGCGTGCGCGACGGGTAGCAGACCAGCGCTCACGACCAACGCGGCCAGTAGGGCGCGGCGGATAAAGTTGGCTTGGAAGTCGTGGTTCATGGAGAGTCTCCTTTTATGGGTTTATTAACCGAGATTTTTATTCTTTCCGTTCGCCCTGAGCTTGTCGAAGGGTCATCGGGTTTTGCTCATGTGAGGATTTTTCACCCAGCGAATCGGCTGCGCTTTCACCGGGCGCGCGGCCACACCGTGTTGCACCAGGGTGCGGTCCAGCGCCTGGCCTGCATCGTCCGCCAGGGCGGCGTTGCGGGCCGCGGCAATGGCCTGGGCGCGTTCGTCGTCGGTGGCAAAGTTTTGGGTCGTGGCCAGCTGTTCCATGATGTGCAGCAGGTTGTCCTTGCCGCGCTCGTTGGCGCTGCCATAACCTTTGATGAGTCGGCCACACTGCGCCAGCTCGAAGCCCGTCTGCCAGTGGGTGCGGATGCCCGCGACGACGCTGGCCAGCCAGGGGTCAATCAAAGCCTGCTCGGTCTGAAAGCGGCTACCCAAGGGCCGCAGCCATTTCAGAGAAGCCAGCGTGCGCAAGGCCAGCATGCCCAGCACCGAGTGCGTGCCGATCTTGAGTGGCAGTGCCCAGGGGTCTTTGCCCCGGTTGATGCGGGCACGATCCCACTGCGTTAAGCGTTGCGCAAGACCACGCGGCAAGAGCGCA
>JANPNG010000029.1:0-1815 GCA_031427355.1 Hylemonella sp. | reverse complement strand
CTCTCCATGGGCATGAGCGCCGACCTGGAGGCCGCCATTCACGCGGGCAGTACGATGGTACGTGTGGGCTCGGCGATTTTTGGGGGTCGACCCGCAGCGGTTTAAGCCAGATCAACATCAGCGCCAGCTCAACCTGGCATGCTGGCCGTGGAGGTGATACCGAACATGAGCGAGCTTGCGTTCCCTTTGGAAGAGCAGTCCTTGCCCTCGCCCTCGCCCGATCAGGCTGAAGGCCCGGTGGTGGCGCGCGGCCTGGCGCTGCTGGCCGATGCGCTCGATTGGTCTTCGGTCATCCAAACCGCCACCCCCTGGGTGCAGGCCGTGCGCGCGCACCCTGCGCCGTTTTGGGCGCTGGAGCGGCTGCTGCAAGAGTTCCCGATCTCCAGCCCGCAAGGCCTGGCCCTGATGCGCCTGGCCGAGGCTCTGTTGCGCGTGCCGGATTTGCCGACCCTCCTGGCCCTGACGGCGGATCAATTGGCTGCTGCCGATTTTGAGCATGCGCAGGAGGGGCACCAGGGACACGATCACAAAGGCGAGGGTTTGCTGTCGTCACTGATGGCCCGCGCCGGGGCGCTGGCGCACCACCTGCTGCCCGCCAATGCCGATTCGCACGGGCTGCTGGCGCAGCTTGGGGCGCGCACGGTGGCGACCATCACCCTGCGCGCGGTGCAATTGCTGGGCCAGCAGTTTGTGCTGGGGCAAACCCTGGACGAGGCCCTTCGACAGGCTCAGGGCGAACGGTTGAGACAAGCCCGCATCAGCCCGGCAGCTCTTCGCTACAGCTTCGACATGCTGGGCGAGGGCGCCCGCACCGACGCCGATGCCCGACGCTACCTGTCGAGCTATGAAAATGCTATTGAAACGATAGCTGCTCACGCATATAAACAAAAGACTTGCGAAGCAAATGAGGGTGTGTCCATCAAGCTCAGCGCCCTGCACCCGCGCTTTGAAGCCCACCAGCGCCAGCGCGTGATGGCCGAACTGCTGCCGCGCGTGTGGCACCTGTGCCAGCGCGCCGCCCAGGCCAACATCCCGCTGACCATCGACGCCGAAGAGTGCGACCGGCTGGAGATCACGCTGGCGGTGTTGGCCGCGCTGGCGGCCCAGGTGGCGCGCCATCACCCGCAGTGGCCCGGCCTGGGCCTGGCCGTGCAGGCCTACCAGACGCGTGCGCTGGACGTGGTGGCTTTCGTCGTCGCCTTGGCGCGCCAGCACCGCCTGCGCCTCATGGTGCGCCTGGTCAAGGGCGCGTACTGGGACACCGAGATCAAACGCGCGCAGACCCTGGGCCTGCCGCACTACCCGGTCTTCACCCACAAGCCGCACACCGATGTGTCCTACCTGGCCTGCGCCTGTGCCTTGTTGGATGCCCCCGACGTGATCTACCCGCAGTTCGCCACCCACAACGCCGCCACCCTCGCCGCCGTGTTGCAACTGGCGGCGCGCGACGACCTTGCCACCCCACCCGTCACCCGCTTCGAGCTACAGCGCCTGTACGGCATGGGCGAAGCGGTGTACCGCGAGGTCATGAAGAACCCGCACATCGCCTGCCGCGTCTATGCCCCGGTGGGCACGCACCGCGACCTGCTGGCCTACCTGGTGCGCCGCCTGCTGGAGAACGGCGCCAACGCCTCCTTTGTGCACCAGTTGGTCGATGCAAAGGTCAGCGTGCAGGCGCTGTTGGCTTCGCCCCTGCACCTGCAAACCACAAGCGCCCTGCCGCTGCCTGAGGCCATCTTCGGCCCGCAGCGCCGCAACAGCGTGGGCTGCGACCTCACGCTGGCCAGTGCGCGCGCACCGTTGCAACACGCCTAT
>JANPNG010000028.1:0-5278 GCA_031427355.1 Hylemonella sp. | reverse complement strand
CTCGCCCAGCAAACCGCGGAAGGTGTTGGCGGCTTCGGCCAGCGCGGCGTAATCAGCGCCGTGCACAAAGTCTTGCGTGATGACGCTGCTCTTGATGTTGCCGTGGTGGCGGCGGCTGATGCGCAGCACGGGTTTGTCGGTACGCACGTCGAACTCACCCGCCACTTCGGCCGGGATGCCGGTGGTGTTGAGTTCACGCAGTTTGATTTGCAGGGCGACGGCACTGGCCTCGGCTTGTTCCACGTTGTCGAGGTTAATGGCCACGCCATCGGCCATGGCGCGCAGGGCTTCAGCGTCCATGAAGTTGGACAAGCGTGCAATCACGTTGGTGGCCAACTGGTGCTTGCGTGCCAGTTCGGCCAGGGTGTCGCCGCTGAGCGTTTGCGCCGTGTCGCCCCCGGTGACGACGCTGGCGTCTTTGAGCGCAATGCGCAGCAAAAAGCTGTCGAGCGCGCCAGCGTCTTTGAGGTAGAGCTCTTCTTTGCCCGCTTTGACTTTGTAGAGCGGCGGCTGGGCGATGTAGATGTGGCCGCGCTCCACCAGATCCGGCATTTGACGGTAGAAGAAGGTGAGCAGCAGGGTGCGGATGTGCGCGCCGTCCACGTCGGCGTCGGTCATGATGATGATGCGGTGGTAGCGCAGCTTGTCCACGTTGAAGTCATCGCTGCTCGACTTGCCGGACTCGGCCGCGACCTTGCCAATGCCAGTGCCCAAGGCGGTGATGAGCGTGATAATTTCATTGCTGGTGAGCAGCTTCTCGTAACGCGCTTTTTCCACGTTCAAAATCTTGCCGCGCAAGGGCAGGATAGCTTGAAATTTACGGTCGCGGCCCTGCTTGGCGGAGCCACCGGCGGAGTCGCCCTCGACGATGTAGATCTCGCACAGCGCCGGGTCTTTTTCTTGGCAATCGGCCAGCTTGCCGGGCAGGCCCATGCCGTCCAGCACGCCTTTGCGGCGCGTCATCTCGCGCGCCTTGCGGGCGGCTTCACGGGCACGTGCGGCCTCGACGATCTTGCCGCAGATGATCTTGGCGTCGTTCGGGCGCTCCAGCAGGTAGTCGGTCAGCATCTTGGCCACGATGTCTTCCACCGGCGCGCGCACTTCGCTGCTGACCAGCTTGTCTTTGGTCTGGCTGCTGAATTTGGGCTCGGGCACTTTGACGGACAGCACGCAGCACAGGCCCTCGCGCATGTCGTCACCAGTCACCTCGACCTTGGCTTTTTTAGCGAACTCGTGTTCTTCGATGTATTTGTTGATGACGCGCGTCATGGCGGCGCGCAGGCCGGTTAAGTGCGTACCACCATCACGCTGGGGAATGTTGTTGGTGAAGCACAGCACGTTCTCGTTGTAGCCGTCGTTCCACTGCATGGCCACCTCAACACCGATGCTGGTGCCGGGGATGCCGCCGTAGCTCTCGGCCGGGCGCTCGCCCATGGCGTGAAAGGCGTTGGGGTGCAACACCTTTTTGTGGGTGTTGATGAAGTCCACAAAACCTTTGACGCCACCTGCGCCGGAGAAGTCGTCTTCCTTGCCGCTGCGTTCGTCCTTTAAACGGATGCGCACGCCATTGTTCAAAAAGCTCAACTCGCGCAGGCGTTTGGACAAAATCTCGTAATGGAAATCGGCGTTCTGCGTGAAGATGTCGGTGTCGGGCAGAAAGTGCACCTCGGTGCCACGTTTTTCTGTGGCGCCCGCGACCCGCATGGGCGAGACTTCCACGCCATTAACGGTTTCAATCAAGCGGTTCTGCACGAAGCCGCGCGCGAATTCGAGCTGGTGCATCTTGCCTTCGCGTCGCACCGTCAGGCGCAGCCATTTGGACAAGGCATTCACGCAGGACACGCCCACGCCATGCAGGCCGCCTGAGACCTTGTAGCTGTTCTGGTTGAACTTGCCGCCCGCGTGCAGCTCGGTCAAGGCGATCTCGGACGCACTGCGCTTGGGCTCGTGCTTGTCGTCCATCTTCACGCCCGTGGGGATGCCACGACCGTTGTCGGTCACGCTGATGGAGTTGTCCGAGTGGATGGTGACCACGATGTCGTCACAGTGGCCGGCCAGGGATTCGTCAATCGAGTTGTCCACCACCTCAAACACCAGGTGGTGCAGGCCGGTGCCATCTGACGTGTCGCCAATGTACATGCCGGGGCGCTTGCGCACGGCCTCCAGGCCTTCCAGGATTTGGATGGAGCCTTCGCCATAGCCCTCAGAAGCGCCCGCTTGATTGGCGTCAATAATGGGTTGCGCGGTGCTGAATTCTTCGCTGGCGGGTTTGTTTTCTTCGGTCATGGCTGATTTTCTCTAACAATTACTCAAACTCTTTAATGACCAAACCCGCAATGAAACTATCTTCGTCGCGGGTTTAGTTCGGGTGACTGGACTGTGCCGTCTTAAATTCGCATGGGCATCACAACGTACTTGAAGGTGTCGTTGTCGGGGATGGTGAACAGGGCCGAGCTGTTGGAGTCCGACAGTTCCAGTCGCACCATGTCTTGGTCCATGTTGGTCAGGGCGTCAATCAAGTAAGTGACGTTGAAACCAATCTCAATGCTGTCACCGTTGTAGTCGATGTCCAGCTCATCCACGGCCTCTTCTTGTTCGGCGTTGTTAGACGCCACACGCAGCGTACCGGGGTCGATGTTGAGCCGCACACCTTTGAACTTGTCGCTGGTCAGAATGGCCGTGCGCTGCAAGCTGGACAGCAAGGCTTGGCGGCCCAGCGTGATGCTGTTCTGGTGATTTTTAGGGATGACGCGGTTGTAGTCGGGGAACTTGCCCTCGACCAACTTGGTGACGAACTCCATACCGTCGAAGCTGAATTTGGCCTGGTTGTTGGCAAATTGCATCTCAATCGCGCCTTCGGCATCGCTCAAGAGACGCTGCAACTCAATCACCGTCTTGCGCGGCAAGATGACCTCTTGCCGGGGCACTTCCACGTCCAGCATGGCCGACACAAAGGCGAGGCGGTGGCCATCGGTGGCCACCAGGCTCAGCTGCTTGCCTTCGGCCACAAACAAAATGCCATTGAGGTAGTAGCGGATGTCATGGACAGCCATGGCAAAGGACACTTGCTCCAGCAAATTCTTCAGTGTTTTTTGCGGCACGCTGAAGGCGGGGCCAAAACTGGCGGACTCTTGCACCAGAGGGAAATCCTCCGCCGGCAAAGACTGCAAGGTGAATTTGCTTTTGCCGCCTTTGAGGATGAGCTTGCTCTGGCTGGATTCGAGCGACACCGTTTGGTCGGCGGGCATGGTGCGCAAAATGTCGATGAGTTTGCGTGCACCCACCGTTGTGGTGAAGTTGCCCGCATCACCCCCCAAATCCGAGGTGGTGCGAATTTGAATTTCCAGATCACTGGTAGTGAACTGCAAACTGTCGCCTGTTTTGCGCACCAAGACGTTGGCCAGGATGGGCAGGGTATGCCGACGCTCGACAATGCCTGCAACTGATTGTAAAACCGATAAAAATTTTGCTTGCGTAGCCTTCAGTACGATCATGTCAACCTCTTCTTTAATTTCTTTATTTAAAACCAGTAGTAATCAAGGGGCGCGTAACTCCGTCAATGGCATCATTTCCCCCTTTTTTTTCAATGACTTGCAGGCTTAGCCCTTTAGTGTTTGTTCGAGTACATGCAGTTGCTGATTCAGTTCGGTGAGCTGTTGACGCTCACCTGAAATTTTGCGTACTGCGTGAAGAACGGTGGTGTGATCCCGGCCCCCAAAGAGCTCGCCAATTTCAGGCAGACTTTTTTGCGTCAATTCCTTGGCCAAATACATGGCAATTTGCCTTGGCCGCGCAATGCTGGCGGGGCGTTTTTTCGAATACATGTCGGCAATTTTGATCTTGTAATAGTCGGCCACCGTTTTCTGGATGTTTTCAACCGAGATTTGTCGGTTTTGGATCGACAACAAATCACGCAGCGCGTCCCGAGCCAGTTGAATGGAAATTTCCTTCTGATTGAAGCGTGAGTAGGCCATTATTTTGCGCAAAGCCCCTTCGAGCTCGCGCACATTGGAGCGCACATTTTTGGCAACAAAAAAAGCCACCTCCTCCGGCATTTCGGTGCCCTCGGCGAGGGCCTTGTTGATCAGGATGGCCACCCGCATCTCAAGTTCTGGGGGCTCAATGGCCACCGTCAAACCAGAGTCAAAGCGGGAAACCAAGCGCTCGTGGATGTCTGTGAGGCCTTTGGGGTAGGTGTCGCTGGTCATGACGAGGTGCGACTTCTTGGCCAGTAGCGCCTCGAAGGCGTTGAAAAACTCCTCCTGGGTCCGCTCCTTATTGGCAAAAAACTGAACGTCGTCAATCAAAAGGAGATCCAGTGAGTGGTACTTATCCTTGAACTCGTCGAAAGTCTTGCGTTGGTAGGCCCGAACTACATCGGAGACGAACTGTTCCGCATGGATATAGAGGATTTTGGCATTAGGCCGATTGAGCAACAATTGGTTGCCTACCGCGTGCATGAGGTGGGTTTTACCCAGGCCGACACCGCCATAAATGAAAAGCGGGTTGTACAAATGACCGGGTGTGTTGGCAATATGCATCGCCGCCGCACGTGCCATTCGGTTGGCCGAACCCTCGATCAGCGTGTCAAAAGTCAGGGCCGTGTTCAGCCTGTTTTGGGGGCCGCCAGCTAACTTTTCAACCCCAATGGCAGAAGATTCCTCTGGAGAGAAAAACTCTGGGGCTCTAGGAGCCAATGCAGTTTTATTGACGGCTTCCTTGGGTGTTAGTACTAACTCAACAAGGACGGTTTGGCCGTAAATTTTCTCAAGCAGGGCGCTAATCCGTGCGCTGTACTGAACCCTGATCCAGTCCAGCTTGAAACGGTTGACCACAAAAAGAGTGACCTTTGAAAAATCATCAGCGACCAAAGCGCCTAAGGGCTTGATCCAAGTGTTGAACTGCTGCTCGGGCAGCTCCTGCGCCAGCTGATCGACGCAGGTTTGCCACAGGCTTTGCCCCTCTTCGTTGCTCGACATGTCAGTCGGCGTTTTGTAGTGTCCCGTTGTCATTGTGCTTATCGTTCTGTGGATATTTGTCAACTGAAGAGCTTGGAATTGTAGTTTATTCAGATCTTATCCACAGCCGGATTTACCCTTGGTGTCGGTGATTCAGTATTTTCTAATCCAGGTATGAGCCCAATACTGTTTAGTTAGATAAAATACGAAGGGTTGGATGACACGGCTGATTGATGGGGTCTCCTCTGTTTCTCGCCCCGTAGTTGCTGGTTCTTTTTCTGACTCCTCGAATATTTCGTTTGCCGCGACTCGTCACAGCG
>JANPNG010000027.1:0-2517 GCA_031427355.1 Hylemonella sp. | reverse complement strand
CACCGTCATCATTGGTGCCATTCGCCATCAACGTGAAGACGACTACCACTGAACACCATTCAATAAATTTGACAAAATCGAACGATTCGACTAAATTGAACGAATAATCCCCATCCTGCAAGGAGCGACGCAATGCAAACTTTTACCGCCAATGAAGCAAAAACTCGGTTCGGGGAGTTTCTGGACCGGGCGCAACGCGAGCCAGTGGGTGTGCTCAAACATCATCGCATGGTGGGGGTGATGGTCAGCGTGCAAGACTTTGAGGCCATGCGCGCTTTCTATGCAGATCGCTTGCGCAAAACCATGCGCGAAATTGCAGACGGTGCCACTGCTGCGGGCTTGACAGAGGAGAAGTTGACCGCATTGCTCGCCGATGAAAGTTGATCCCACCACCCAGACGCGCCAACCGCTGGCAGTGATCGACACCAATGTGTTGCTGAGCGCAGCACTGTCCCCCGGCGGCGCGCCCGCCCGGGTGGTTGATCATTTGCTGGAGATTGGTAAGTTGGTGTTTTCTGCAGCGACCTTTGCTGAGATTGATACGCGCATCTGGTTGCCGAAATTCGACCGTTACATCACGCTGGAGCAGCGAAAAGCATTTTTGAGCGACCTGGGTTCCGCCGCCTTTTGGGTCAATGTGCCACCCATGGTTGCCGCCAGGGCCTACAGCCGCGATGCGGACGATGACAAATTCATCCATACGGCACTTGCGGCCCAGGTGGTCTGGCTGATTACGGGCGACAAGGACTTGCTGGTTTTGGCTGAAACCATGCTGCCGCTGGGAGTGCGCATCCTGTCCCCTGCGGATGCCCTCGCTTCGCCCGGATTTTTATGAACGAAGCCGAAACTCGCGCCGAGCACATTGACCCTGCCCTCAAGGCCGCAGGCTGGGGCGTGGTGGAGGGCAGCCGCATTCTGCGCGAGCATGGCATCACCCAAGGGCGCTTGCAGGGGGCTGGCCGGCGGGCCAAGGCCGAGATTGCTGACTACGTGCTGGTGTACCGCAACACCAAGCTGGCCACGGTGGAGGCCAAGGCCTGGGACAAGCCTTACACCGAGGGCGTAGGCCAAGCCAAAAGCTACGCCGCCAAACTGGCCGTGCGTTTTGCCTATGCCACCAACGGGCAGAAGATTTACGGCATAGACATGGCCATGGGTACCGAGGGCGATGTGCCCCAGTACCCCAGCCCGGATGAACTGTGGAACCAGACTTTTGCAGAGGCGAATGCAGCATCTGCAAGCACCGTCGCTCTATGGCGTGACCGTTTTGCTGCTGTGCCGTTTGAGGACAAGGGCGGCACCTGGCAGGGGCGCTATTACCAGGACATTGCCATCACCCGCGTGCTGGAGGCCATTGGCGCGGGGCCAAAACAAAATAGCTTGCGCATTTTGCTAACGCTGGCCACAGGCACGGGCAAGACCTTCATTGCGTTTCAGTTGGCGTGGAAGCTGTTTCAGAGCCGATGGAATCTCAAAGACTGGAAAGAGAGCGGCGAGCCCACACGCCGCCCGCGCGTGCTGTTTCTGGCTGATCGCAACATCCTGGCGGATCAGGCGTACAACGCGTTTTCGGCTTTTGAAGACGCCTCACCTGGCTCTCTGGTGCGCATTGACCCGGCAGACATCAGCAAAAAAGGCCGTGTGCCCAAGAACGGCAACATCTTTTTCACCATCTTCCAGACCTTCATGAGCGGGCCTGTTGTCAATATCGTTCACCCTGAGCTTGTCGAAGGGCTTCGACAGGCTCAGCCCGAACGGAGTTGCTATTTCGGCGAGTACCCGCCTGACTTCTTCGACATCATCATCATTGACGAGTGCCACCGGGGCGGTGCCAATGACGAGGGGAGCTGGCGCGGCATTCTGGATTACTTTGCCCCCGCCGTGCAGCTGGGCCTGACCGCCACGCCCAAGCGCCGCGACAACGCGGACACCTATGCCTACTTTGGCGAGCCGGTGTTTGTGTACTCGCTGAAAGAAGGCATCAACGATGGCTTTTTGACGCCGTTCAAGGTCAAGCAAATTGCCACCACGCTGGATGAGTACGTTTACACGCCTGACGATGCGGTGATTGAGGGCGACATTGAGGCCGGTAAGCGCTACGAGGAAAAAGACTTCAACAAGATCATTGAGATCAAGGAGCGTGAGGCTTACCGCGTCAAGCTGTTGATGGAGATGATTGACCCGCGCGAGAAGACGATTGTGTTTTGCGCCACCCAGGTACATGCGCTGGCGGTGCGCGACCTGATCAACCAGATGAAGACCAACAAAGACCCCATGTACTGCGTGCGCGTCACGGCCAATGACGGTGCGCGGGGCGAGCAGTCGCTGCGGGATTTTCAGGACAACGAGAAGACCATTCCGACGATTTTGACCACATCGCAAAAGCTCTCTACCGGCGTGGACGCCCGCAATGTGCGCAACATTGTGCTGATGCGGCCCGTCAACTCGATGATTGAGTTCAAGCAGATCATCGGGCGCGGCACGCGCCTGTATGACGGTAAGGATTACTTCACGATT
>JANPNG010000026.1:0-29410 GCA_031427355.1 Hylemonella sp. | reverse complement strand
TGTGGACTTTTTTCCTCAGCTACGTCATCTCCATTCCATTGGGCATTGCCAAGGCGGTGCGTGCGGGCTCGCGCTTTGACACGCTCACCAGCCTGCTGGTGCTGGTGGGCTATGCCATACCGGGTTTTGTGTTGGGGGTGGCGTTGCTGGTGATTTTTGGTGGGCAGTTGCAGTGGTTCCCGCTGCGTGGCCTGACCTCTAGCAACTGGGAGACTTTGAGTTGGGGCGCGAAGGTCACCGATTACCTCTGGCACATCACGCTGCCCGTCACGGCGAGTGTGCTGGGCTCCTTTGCGGTGACCACCATGTTGACCAAGAACGCGTTTCTGGAAGAGATTCGCAAGCAGTACGTGCTGACCGCCCGCGCCAAGGGGCTGGAGGAGCGGCGCGTACTGTGGAAGCATGTGTTTCGCAACGCGCTGATCCCGCTGGTGACGGGCTTCCCGGCGGCCTTCATCGGGGCATTTTTTGCCGGTTCGCTCTTGATCGAAACGCTGTTTTCCCTCGATGGTCTGGGCTTGCTGTCGTACGAGTCGGTGATTCGACGCGATTATCCGGTCGTGCTGGGCACGCTCTATCTGTTTACCTTGATTGGCTTGGTGACCAAGTTGATTTCTGACCTTTGTTATGTCTGGGTGGATCCGCGTGTCAAGTTTGATTAAGCCCCCCTCTCGGATGACCACTCTCACCGTTCAGGCTGAGCCTGTCGAAGCCTTTGCAAACCCTTCGACCCTTCGACAAGCTCAGGACAGGCCGAGCTCAGGGCGAAGGGTACAACTATCTTTGAGCCCCTCGCGTCGCGCCTGGCTGCGCTTCAAGCGCAATCGCCTGGGCTTTTGGAGTCTGCTGCTGTTTTGTGCCTTGTTCTTTGTCAGCCTGGGTGCTGAGCTGATCTCCAACGACAAGCCGCTGCTGGCCCGCTACAACGGGCAATGGTACGTGCCTATTCTGAGCAATGTCCCGGAAACCGAATTCGGTGGCGATTTCAAAACGCCCACCGACTTTCTCGACCCCTTCATCCAGCAGCAGTTTGCCAAGCCTGGCAACTGGGCGCTGTACCCGCCCAACCCCTACCACCACAGCACCATCAATTACTTCGCCAAAGAGCCCAACCCCTCGGGCCCCTCGCGTGAGAACTGGCTGGGCACGGACGACCGGGGGCGGGACGTGATCGCACGTCTGCTCTACGGTTTTCGCATCTCGGTGCTGTTCGCACTGGCCTTGACGGTGATCGGTGTGGTTTTGGGCATCATCACAGGGGCCTTGCAGGGGTTTTTTGGTGGCAAAACTGATCTTCTGTTCCAGCGATTTATCGAGATATGGGGTTCCATGCCCGAGCTGTATTTGCTCATCATTTTCGCTGCCTTGTTTGACCCCAGCATCGGCCTATTGTTGGCCCTGCTTAGCCTGTTTGGCTGGATGGGTCTGTCTGATTATGTGAGGGCCGAATTCTTGCGCAATCGGCAACTGGACTACGTGCGCGCCGCTCGGGCCTTGGGTCTGTCGAACTGGCAAATCATCTGGCGTCACCTGCTGCCCAACAGCCTGACGCCGGTGGTGACTTTTCTGCCCTTTCGCATGAGTGCGGCCATTTTGGCGCTGACCTCGTTGGACTTTCTGGGTCTGGGCGTGCCACCCGGAACGCCCTCATTGGGTGAGCTGCTGGCGCAGGGCAAGAACAACATTGATGCCTGGTGGATTTCGCTCTCTACCTTTGCGCTGCTGGTGGTGACGCTTTTGTTGCTGACGTTTATGGGTGACGCCTTGCGTGATGCCTTAGACCCCAGAAAGGCGGAAAAATGAGTTCCAAGCCTACCGTTCGGTCTGAGCCTGTCGAAGACCTTGCAAGCCCTTCGACCCTTCAACAAGCTCAGGACAGGCCAAGCTCAGGGCGAACGGCCCATGGCCCGCTACTTGAAGTCAAAAACCTGAGCGTTTCGTTCGGCGACAAGGAAGTGGTGCACGGTATCAACTTCAGCATTGCCCCTGGCGAGAAGCTGGCCTTGGTGGGGGAGTCAGGCTCGGGCAAGACGATCACGGCACTGAGTTTGTTGCGATTGGTTCAGGATGCCAAAACCACGGGTGTTGTGAACTATTTCGGCTCGCAGCCCAATGAAAACATGCTTGACCTGCTCTCAATTTCAGAGCAATCTCTGCGCACCATCCGGGGTCAAGACATCGCCATGATCTTCCAGGAGCCCATGACCGCGCTTAACCCTCTGTTCACGGTGGGCGATCAAATTGCCGAGGTGCTGGAGCTCAAAATGGGCACGACTCGCGCGCAGGCGCATCAACAGGCCATCCAGTTGCTGGCCGACACCGGCATCCCCGAGCCCGAGCGGCGCGTCAACGCTTTTGCCCATCAGCTCAGCGGTGGCCAGCGCCAGCGCGCCATGATCGCCATGGCCCTGGCGTGTCAGCCCAAATTGCTGCTGGCCGATGAGCCCACCACCGCGCTGGACGTGAACCTGCGCGGCCAGATTCTGGAACTGCTCGACAGCCTGCAAACCAAGTTCGGCATGGCTGTGCTTATGATCACGCACGACCTCAATCTGGTGCGCCGCTTCGCCCAGCGCGTGATGGTCATGGAGAACGGCCATATTGTGGAGCAGGGGCCGGTGGCAGAGGTGTTTGCCAAGCCGCAGCACAGCTACACCCAACGCCTGATCGACAGCAAGCCGGTGCGCGATGTTCAGGCTTTGACCTTTGATGCCAATAGCTCCCCGTTGATACAGGCTCGTGGCCTGCGCGTCACTTACCCGACCCCTTTGCCTGGCTTGCGCGGCTGGTTTTCTCGGGGTGAGTTTGTGGCGGTACACGAAGCCGCGTTCAGTATTGCGCCCGGGCAAACCTTGGGCGTCATCGGAGAATCCGGCTCTGGCAAATCGACACTCGCACTGGCGGCTCTGGGGCTGTTGCCGTTCAGTGGAGAGCTGACCGTGGCGGGGCAGGCCTGGGGGGCCAAGCAAACGCACGATCAGGCCTTGCGCAAGATCGTGCAGGTGGTGTTTCAAGACCCTTTTTCATCGCTGTCACCGCGTCTGACGGTGGAGGAAATAGTGGGAGAGGGGCTGCTGGTCCATGCCTCAATGCTATCGATTCAAGAGCGTCAGGTGCGTGTGGTACGGGCTCTGGAAGAGGTTGGGTTGAGTCAATCTCAATTTCCTGGCCTCTTGCAGCGCTATCCGCATGAGTTCTCAGGCGGGCAGCGCCAAAGAATCGCCATTGCTCGTGCGCTGATTGTGGAGCCGCGCGTGATGGTGCTGGACGAGCCCACCAGCGCGCTGGACGTGACCATACAAAAGCAGGTGCTGCAACTTCTCCAGCGCCTGCAGCGCGAGCGCGGTTTGAGTTATCTACTGATCACCCACGATGTGGACGTGATACGGGCGATGGCGCACGAAGTGCTGGTGATGAAAGACGGGGAGATTGTCGAATCTGGCCCCTTCAACAAGGTGTTGAACACCCCGCAACACCCCTACACCCGTGCACTGGTGACAGCCGCCACTTAAGCGCATGCGGTCTTCTGGCAAAAAGCCTTTGAAAACAAGGCACTTAGTCTGTTTTTAAAGTACAATTCGCGCTTCACGACCAAACGGGCGGGTTCCAACCGCCCGTTTTTTTTGGTCGATTGTTTTTCGATACAGCGTGAGTGGCATTTGTGGCATTGCAGGAAATTGTTGAGCAAATCGTAAGTGGCTTGGGCTACGACTTGGTGGAGATCAACCGCTCCGCCGGTGGTTTGCTGCGCATCACGATTGACTTGCCCTGGACGCCTGAGATGGCGGGTGTCGAGCAATTTGTGACGGTGGAAGACTGCGAGAAGGTGACGCGCCAGTTGCAGTTCACGCTGGAGGTCGAAGCGATTGAGTATTCGCGGCTGGAGGTGTCTTCGCCGGGTATTGATCGGCCTTTGCGCCATCAGCAAGATTTTGAGCGCTTTGTGGGTCAAGTGATTGACCTCACGCTCAAAGCGCCCATGGGTGCCGCGGCAGCGGGGCAGGTCAGTGCCAGCCGCAAGAAATTTCGCGGCACGTTAGAGCGTGTGGCGCAGGGTGATGGCGGCGTGGGTTGGCAAATCGTCTGGAGCGATGAGCCTGCACCCAAGCCGGGGCAAAAGGTGAGCAAGAAGCGCGTGCCCCCGCCCTTGCAGGCTTTGGGTTTTACCCTGGACGAGTTGAAGGAGGCGCGTTTGGCGCCGCTGGTGAGTTTCAAAGGGCGTGGCACAGGCAGTGCCGAGTAATTTTTGGTTGGGTCGAGGCTGGTGTTAAGCGCCGCCTTGACTTGTGATTGGCAATGGAGATTAAAGACATGAATCGCGAATTGTTGATGTTGGTGGAAGCTATTTCACGCGAAAAAAACGTCGAGCGTGACGTGGTGCTGGGTGCTGTTGAGGCGGCACTGGCCCAAGCCACCAAAAAACTGTACTCGGGCGAGGTGGATATTCGCGTGGCGGTTGATCGCGACAGCGGCAATTACGAGACCTTCCGTCGCTGGCACGTGGTGCCCGATGAGGCGGGTCTGCAGCTGCCTGATCAGGAGATCCTGCTGTTCGAAGCCAAAGAGCAGATCCCGGACATTGAGGTGGACGAGTACATCGAGGAGACGATTGAGTCCATGCCCATCGGCCGTATCGGCGCCATGGCAGCCAAGCAGGTGATTCTGCAAAAAATCCGTGACGCTGAGCGCGAGATGCTGCTCAATGACTTTATGTCGCGCGGCGACAAGATTTTTGTCGGCACAGTCAAGCGCATGGATAAGGGTGACCTCATTGTGGAGAGTGGTCGTGTCGAAGGTCGTTTACGCCGTGGCGAGATGATCCCGAAAGAAAACCTGCGTACCGGTGACCGCGTTCGCGCCATGATCATGGAAGTGGACTTGACCCTGCGTGGTGCGCCCATCATTTTGTCGCGCTCGGCCCCTGAATTCATGATCGAGCTGTTCCGCCAGGAAGTGCCCGAGATTGAGCAAGGCCTGCTGGAGATCAAATCCTGCGCCCGTGACCCTGGTTCGCGCGCCAAGATTGCCGTGCTCTCGCATGACAAACGGGTTGACCCGATTGGTACTTGCGTCGGTGTGCGTGGTACCCGTGTCAATGGTGTGACCAATGAGCTGGCGGGTGAGCGCGTGGACATTGTGCTGTGGAGCGAGGATCCGGCGCAGTTCGTGATCGGCGCTTTGGCACCAGCCAATGTGTCATCTATCGTGGTTGACGAGGAGCGTCATACCATGGACGTGGTGGTGGACGAAGAAAACCTGGCCATCGCGATTGGCCGTGGCGGTCAAAACGTGCGTCTGGCCTCTGAGCTGACAGGCTGGAAGATCAACATCATGGACGCGGCCGAATCGGCCCAGAAGCAGGCCGATGAGTCGGGCTCCATCCGTGAGTTGTTCATGGAAAAACTCGACGTCGATGCAGAAATTGCCGACATCCTGATTTCCGAAGGCTTCACCAGCTTGGAAGAAATCGCCTACGTGCCTATCCAGGAAATGCTTGAGATTGAAAGCTTCGACGAGGACACGGTCAGCGAGCTTCGCACCCGTGCCAAAGACGCTTTGTTGACGATGGAAATCGCCAAAGAAGAAGACGTTGAAGCGGCCTCGCAGGATTTGCGTGATCTGGAGGGCCTCACGCCTGAGCTGATCGCCAAGCTGGCTGCCAACCATGTGCACACGCTGGATGATCTGGCTGACCTCGCGGTTGACGAGCTCACCGACATCACCGGCCAGTCGGAAGACGAAGCCAAGACCCTGATCATGAAAGCACGCGAGCATTGGTTTACCGATGACGCCGCTTCTCAAGAGTAATGGTTATGAAATAAAAGTTTAAGTAAAGGCCTGTAGAGCTGCCCTCGGGGTTGCTTAGGCCGTCGCTAAAGGTTACACAACACATGTCCAGCACCACCGTCTCTGAATTTGCCAATGAGCTCAAGAAGTCCACCGAGACTTTGCTTGAGCAGCTCAAGTCCGCAGGTGTGGCAAAAACGGCTGCATCGGATCCTTTAACAGAGTCCGACAAGCAGCATTTGCTGAGCTACTTGCAGGCCAGCCATGGCACGGCCAGTCCGGAGCGCAAGAAGATCACACTGGTCAAAAAATTGACCAGCGAAATCAAGCAGGCGGATGGGACCGGCAAGGCCCGCACCATTCAGGTAGAAGTGCGTAAAAAGCGCACGTTTATCCGCCGTGACGATGGCAGCGATGCGACCGAGAGCGCGGTGCTTGAATCCGCGACTGTAGAGACGGTGCAAGCGCCTGAGGTTGACGCGCCTGCTGCGCCGCTGATTGATCACGCCGAACTTTCCCGCCGTGAAGAAGAAGCACGTCATCAAGCAGAGTTCATTCGTCGCCAAGAGGAAGAGTTGGTTGAGCGTCGCCGTCAACGTGAGGCGCAAGAAGCGCGCGAGCACGAGGTCGCAGAGAAAGCGGCTGCCGCTGCCGCCACGGTCGCCGCCGAAGTAGCCAAAAAAGAGCAACTGACCCCCTCTAGCCAAGAAGCCGCCGCTGAAGCTGCGGCCTTGAACGAAGCCAAGGCCAAGGCCGTGGTGGATGCACGTCAAAAAGCGATTGCGGATTCGAAGGCGCGTGCCGACGAAGAAGCCGCGCGTGCAGCTGATTTGAACGAACGTCGGCGCAAAGCCGAAGCTGAAGCTGCAGCCATCCGCACCATGATGTCTTCACCGGCCAAAAAAGCCCCGGTGATCAAAAAGGAAGAGCCTAAAGTTGTCAAGGCTGCTGATGCTGCCAAGGCTGGGATGAAGGGCACTTTGCACAAACCTGCGGCGGGTACGGGCGTGGCCAAACCCGCAACGACTGGTGCGGGCACAGGCACCACGGGTGCCGGTAAAGAGGTTAAATCAGCCAAACTGTCTTCCAGCTGGGCCGGTGACCCTGCCAAGAAAAAAGCCATCCCGACGCGCGGTGACACCAGTGGTGGCGTGGGCCGTGGCAGCTGGCGCGGTGGGCCCCGTGGCAAACGAGGTGATGATCGGCATCACCACTCCGAACAAGCGCAATCAGCTCCGGTTGAAATGCGAGTTTTGGACGTGCACGTGCCCGAAACCATCACGGTGTCTGAGCTCGCACACAAGATGGCGGTCAAAGCCTCTGAGGTCATCAAACACTTGATGAAGCTCGGCCAGATGGTCACCATCAACCAGTCGCTGGACCAAGACACCGCCATGATTGTGGTGGAAGAAATGGGCCACAAGGCCATCGTTGCCGCGCTTGATGACGCAGAAGCGTTTACAGATGAAGAAGTTTCGCAGCAACATGCAGAGTTTGTGCCGCGCGCCCCTGTGGTCACGGTGATGGGCCACGTGGACCACGGTAAGACCTCACTGTTGGACTACATCCGCCGTGCCAAGGTTGCCTCGGGCGAAGCCGGTGGCATTACCCAGCACATTGGTGCCTACCACGTGGAAACACCACGCGGCATGATTTCCTTCCTCGACACCCCGGGCCACGAGGCGTTTACCGCCATGCGTGCCCGAGGTGCGAAGGCCACTGATATTGTGATTTTGGTGGTGGCGGCTGATGACGGCGTGATGCCGCAGACCAAAGAGGCCATCAAACACGCCAAGGCGGCAGGCGTCCCGATTGTGGTCGCCATCAACAAGATCGACAAACCCGACGCCAAATCGGATCGGGTACGTCAGGAGTTGGTCGTCGAAGAAGTCGTGCCCGAAGAGTTTGGCGGCGACTCACCCTTTGTGGAAGTCTCGGCCAAAACGGGCCAGGGCATTGACGCCTTACTGGAGCAGGTTCTATTGCAAGCCGAGGTTTTGGAACTCAGGGCGCCTGTGGACGCCATGGCCAAGGGCCTGGTCATCGAAGCACGTCTGGACAAGGGCAAAGGCCCGGTCGCTACCGTGCTGGTGCAGTCCGGCACACTCAAGGCCGGTGATATTGTGCTGGCAGGCCAGACCTTTGGCCGCATCCGCGCCATGCTGGATGAAAACGGCAAGCCCATCAAGACGGCGGGCCCTTCGATCCCGGTGGAAATTCAGGGCTTGACCGAAGTGCCGCAAGCCGGTGATGAATTCATGGTCATGAGCGATGAGCGCCGTGCCCGCGAAATCGCCACCTACCGTGCTGGCAAGTTCCGCAACACCAAGTTGGCCAAGCAGCAAGCCGCCAAGTTGGAGAACATGTTCACCGACATTACCGCTGGCGAAGTCAAGATGTTGCCCATCATCGTCAAAGCCGACGTTCAGGGCTCGCAGGAAGCTTTGGCGCAATCGCTGCTCAAGTTGTCGACCGATGAGGTCAAAGTACAACTGGTGTACGCCGCTGTGGGCGCTATCAGCGAGTCGGATGTGAACTTGGCCATTGCTTCCAAAGCAGTGATCATTGGCTTCAACACCCGGGCCGACGCGGGTGCGCGCAAGCTGGCTGAAAACAACGGTGTTGACCTGCGTTACTACAGCATCATTTACGACGCTGTGGACGAGCTCAAAGTTGCCATGTCGGGCATGCTCACGCCGGACAAGCGCGAAGAGGTCATTGGCGTGGCCGAGATTCGCCAGGTGTTCAAGGTCAGCAAGATCGGCTCGATTGCCGGTTGTATGGTCACCTCGGGCGTGGTGCGTCGTAGCGCCAAGCTGCGTTTGCTGCGTAACAACATGGTGATTTTCACAGGCGAGTTGGAGTCGCTCAAGCGCTTCAAGGACGATGCACGCGAAGTCAAAGAGAACTTCGAGTGCGGCTTGAACATCAAAGGCTACAACGACATCGCCGAGGGCGATCAGTTGGAGTTCTTTGAGATCAAAGAAGTGGCGCGTACGCTGTAAAAAGAGATCGCTATTTTGCGCAAGGCCTCCAGCACCCCTAATCGCAGCTTCAAGGTTGCCGACCAGATCCAGCGCGATCTGGCGGACTTGATCGCGCGCGAGTTGAAAGACCCGCGCGTGGGCATGGTCACCATCCAGGCGGTGGAGGTGACGCCTGATTATGCGCACGCCAAGGTGTTTTACAGTCTGCTCAACGGTGACCCAGAACAAACCACCCAGGGCCTCAATGCGGCAGCGGGCTTTTTAAGAAGTGGGCTCTTCAAGCGTCTGCACATCCATACCGTGCCGACCCTGCATTTCGTGTTTGACCGCACCACCGAACGCGCAGCCGACATGAATGCCCTGATCGCCAAGGCGGTCTCCTCCAGAGCCCAAGGGGACTAGCCATGCAAGCGCCACGCACACGGGTGCAGCGGCGCCCTGTGCACGGGGTGTTGCTGTTGGATAAACCACTGGGACTGTCGAGTAACCAGGCTTTGCAAAAAGCCAAGTGGTTGCTGCGCGCCGATAAGGCGGGCCACACCGGCACGCTTGATCCTTTGGCCACCGGTGTGTTGCCTTTGTGCTTTGGCGCGGCCACCAAGTTCAGCCAGATGCATTTGGACGCAGACAAAACCTATGAAGCCATTGCACGCCTGGGTATCAAAACCAGTACCGGCGATGCTGAGGGCGACGTCATTGAGGAGCGACACGTTAACGTGAGCGAAGCGGCCGTGGCCGAGGTCGCTCAGCGCTTCACCGGGCCGATCCAGCAAGTGCCCCCCATGCACAGCGCCCTCAAGAAAGACGGCAAGGCTTTGTATGAGTACGCGCGGGCTGGGGTAGAGGTGGAGCGGGAAGCCCGTAACGTCACCATTCACAAGCTAAATGCGGCTGCAGACCTTTCAAATCCTGCGCAAGCAGCTATGAAAATGAGAGTGACTTGCAGCAAAGGCACCTACATCCGCACTCTGGCCGAAGACATGGGCGAGGCCCTGGGCTGCGGCGCGCACCTGACGGCTTTGCGTCGCACGGCGACTGGCAATTTTGAGGCGTCGCAATGCGTCTCTCTCGATGCGCTGACGGCCATGACCGAAGACGAGCGCATGGCGTGTTTGCTGCCTGTGGATGCGCTGCTGGCCGATCACACGCCCGTCACATTGGACGCTGAAAATGCAGGCCGATTCCTGAGCGGTGTACGCCGCCGGGGGACTTGGGCTGATGGCGAACGCATTGCCGTGTACGGTGACAAACCGCGCGCCCTGTTGGGCACCGCCCATATCAAGGCAGGCGAATTAATACCAGGGCGATTGTTGAGCCCGATTGAAATACAACAAATCTTGACATCTTGCGGGACAGACCGCAGCGACATGGCCACAAGCTCTGTCCCCAACCCTTTAGAAAGTGAAAAATGAGCCATAAACAAATCCGCAACATCGCCATCATCGCCCACGTTGACCACGGCAAAACCACCATGGTGGACCAATTGTTACGCCAGTCCGGCACCTTTGCCGAGCACGAAAAAGTCGTTGACACCGTCATGGACAACAACGCCATTGAAAAAGAACGTGGCATCACGATTCTGGCCAAGAACTGCGCCGTGACCTGGGAAGGCACGCACATCAACATCGTTGACACCCCCGGCCACGCCGACTTCGGCGGCGAGGTGGAGCGCGCACTGAGCATGGTGGACGGCGTTGTGTTGCTGATCGACGCACAAGAAGGTCCCATGCCCCAGACCCGTTTTGTGACCAAGAAGGCCCTGGCCCTGGGCCTCAAGCCCATTCTGGTGGTGAACAAGGTGGACAAACCCGGTGCACGTCCTGACTTTGTGGTCAACGCCGCGTTTGATCTGTTCGACAAACTCGGTGCTACCGATGAGCAATTGGACTTCCCCGTGGTCTATGCCTCCGGCATCAACGGTTGGTCGTCAATGGAAGAGGGCGAGGCCGGTGAGCAGTGGGGCCCTGACATGTCGGCCCTGTTCAATACCATCCTTGAGCATGTGCCGCACCAACAGGGTGACCCTGCTGCACCGCTGCAACTGCAAATTTCTGCGCTTGATTTCTCGACCTTTGTGGGCCGCATTGGCGTGGGCCGCATCAGCCAGGGCACGATCAAACCCATGATGGATGTGGTGGTCATGGACGGCCTGGACGGCAAGCCTGTCAAAGGTCGAATCAACCAAGTCTTGACCTTCCAAGGTCTAGAGCGCGTGCAGGCGACTGAAGCGGGACCCGGTGAAATCGTGCTGATCAACGGCATTGGCGATATCGGCATTGGCGTGACCATCACCGACCCGATCACACCGATGCCGCTGCCCATGCTCAAGGTTGATGAGCCCACCCTGACCATGAATTTCTGCGTCAACACCAGCCCATTGGCCGGTCGTGAAGGCAAGTACGTCACCAGCCGCCAGATTTGGGATCGTCTGCAAAAAGAACTGCAACACAACGTGGCCTTGCGCGTCAAAGAAACCGACGAAGAAGGCATCTTTGAAGTCATGGGTCGCGGCGAACTGCATTTGACCATTTTGCTGGAGAACATGCGTCGCGAAGGCTTCGAGCTGGCTGTGTCCAAGCCGCGCGTCGTGATGAAAGAGGTGAACGGCGAGAAGTACGAGCCTATCGAATTGGCAACCGCCGACATCGAAGAGCAACACCAGGGCGGCGTGATGCAGGCCTTGGGCGAGCGCAAGGGCGACTTGGTGAGTATGGAGCCGGACGGTCGTGGCCGTGTGCGCCTGGAGTACCGAATCCCGGCGCGCGGCCTGATTGGTTTTACCAACGAATTCCTGAATCTGACGCGCGGCTCCGGCCTGATCGCCAACATTTTCGATGGCTACGAGCCGCACAAGGGTGACATTGGTGGCCGTAAAAACGGCGTACTGATTTCCATGGACGCGGGTGAAATTTTCACTTACGCCCTGGGCAAGCTGGATGACCGTGGCCGCATGTTTGTGCGCGCCAATGACCCGGTGTACGAAGGCATGATCGTCGGCATCCACAGCCGTGACAACGACCTGGTGGTCAACGCCACGCGCACCAAGCAGTTGACCAACTTCCGCGTGAGCGGCAAGGAAGACGCGATCAAAATCACGCCCCCGATTGAATGCACGCTGGAGTACGGTGTGGAGTTCATTGAGGACGACGAGCTGGTTGAAATCACGCCCAAGTCCATCCGCCTGCGCAAGCGCTACTTGACCGAAAGCGAGCGCAAGCGCGCTGGCCGTTAAACGCTATGCACCGACCCCTGCGGAGGGGCTCAGAACAGACTGAGCCATCGTTTTTGGGGTTAGGGTGAGCAAAGTTAACTGACGCCTCTTAGCGTGCGCGCGATTTCATGGCGCGCTCCACCTCGCGTTTACCTTCGCGCTCCTTGATGGTGTCGCGTTTGTCGTGCTCGGCCTTGCCCTTGGCCAAGGCAATTTCACACTTGATTTTGCCATTTTTCCAGTGCAGATTGAGTGGCACGAGGGTGTAACCCTTTTGCTCAGCCTTCACAATCAAGCGGCGGATGTCGTCTTTTTTCAACAGTAGCTTTTTGGTTCGCACCGAATCAGGACTGATGTGGGTGGAGGCCGTCTTGAGCGGGTTGACTTGGCAACCAATCAAGAAAAGTTCACCGTCCCGAATCACGACATAGCCATCCGTGAGTTGAACTTTTCCATCGCGCACGGCCTTGACTTCCCAGCCTTCAAGCACCATTCCGGCCTCAAAGCGTTCTTCAAAAAAATAGTTGTAAGCCGCCTTTTTATTGTCGGCAATGCGGGAGGAGGTGTCGGGTTTTTTAGCCATGAAATTCTTTGAGGGCGCGTGAGAAACTTACAATCGTTGCCAGTTCAGGCACACGCCAGACCTCCATTCTATGAAAACCGTCAACAAGTCCGTCCTCATCTGGTACAGCCCGCAGGAAATGTATGCCTTGGTGACCGACGTGGCCGCGTATCCGAAGTTCTTGCCCTGGTGTGATCAGGCCCGTGTGATTGAAGAAGACGCGCAGGGGGTTATGGCTGAAATCGGTATCGCTTTTAGCGGCATTCATCAAAAATTCACCACCCGCAATGAGCACCAACCCGGCCAAGGCGTGCGCATGCAACTGGTCAACGGCCCGTTTTCTCATTTGCAAGGACAGTGGAATTTCTCCCCAGTGGGCGCGGGTGAGCAGCGCGCCTGCAAAATTGAGCTCTCTTTGAATTACGGGTTTTCCAACGTGATTTTGGCGAAGTTGATCGGGCCGGTGTTCGACAAGATTGCAGGCAGTCTGGTCGATGCCTTTGTCAAACGCGCTGAACAGGTTTATGGTGCATGACATGAGCATTCATGTCACCGTGGCCTATGCACCCGCACCACGCGAAGTGAACGAAATTCACCTGACACTTGAAGCCGGTGCCACGGTGCAACAGGCTTTGCTGGCCAGCGGGCTTGAGACGCTTTACCCGGGAATCGACTTGAAAAAGGAAGTCATCGGGGTCTGGGGGCGCAAGACCGAGATGGCTCAAACCCTCCAAGATCAGGATCGGGTGGAGGTCTATCGCCCGCTCAAGGTGAACCCCAAAGTGGCACGTCGAGAGCGCTTTGCCAAACAGGGGAGTCGGGGTGCAGGTCTTTTTTCCAAGAAACGGGCCGGGTCCAAGGCGGGCTACTGAGACCTGCTCCTGCAGTGTTCGGGCTATCGGCAGTCGGAATCGATGACCGACTGGATTCGCTGGGATTCTGAAGCGCGCGCTGAATCATCGAGGAATTCGCGTTCACCTTTTTCGTTCACCCTTGACATTCGAGTCCCTGCATCCAAGCCGGCCTTGGCCTGCCGGGAACGAGCGCAGTTCTCCGCTTTTGCACTGGCTATTCGGTCTTCTTCAGCCTTGCGCTTGGCGGCCTCGGCGGTTTCTGCCTGTTTTTTCTTCTCCATCAATCCTTTGTCAACGCCTTCGCCCGGTTTTGGGGCTGGTTTAGAGCCTTGCGCTCCAACGCCTGGGCTAGGGAGGGTTGGTGCTACAGGGCTCGTTGACATTTCATTCGTTTTGGGACGAGGATTGGGCTGCTTGAGGATGTTTTTCTCCGGCACATCAGCGGCTGGCGGACGGTCACTGAAGACCTTGCGGCCATCCTTGTCGATCCACTGCCATTGAGCAGCGACAAAAATTGGCATTGCACAGAAAAAAATAACCAACAGGTTTTGTATCAATTTCATGCTGGCAGTTTAACGCTGCTACAGCCAATCGGATGACCGCCCGGCGGGTACAATCCGCCTTTTGGAGCTTTGACATGCGCCTTCTAGGTAAAGCGCTCACCTTCGACGATGTGTTGCTGGTGCCAGCGTTCTCCCAAGTCCTGCCCAAGGACACCTCTCTTGCGACCCGTTTCTCCCGCAACATCGCCTTGAATTTGCCTCTGGTATCCGCCGCCATGGACACCGTGACCGAGGCACGTCTGGCCATTGCCATTGCGCAAGAGGGCGGCATGGGTATCGTGCACAAAAATCTGAGCATTGCCGATCAAGCCGCCCAGGTGGCCAAGGTGAAACGTTACGAATCCGGCGTGCTGCGCGACCCGGTCGTCATCACCCCGGACACAACGATACGCCAGGTCATGCAACTGTCCGAAGACCTCGGCGTCTCGGGCTTCCCGGTTTGCGATGGGGGCAAAGTGGTGGGCATCGTCACCGGTCGTGACTTGCGTTTTGAAACCCGCTATGACTTGCCCGTGCGCGAGATCATGACGCCGCGTGAACGCCTGGTCACCGTGCCCGACGGCACCACGCCCGCTGAGGCCAAGGCCCTGCTCAACAAGCACAAGCTGGAGCGCCTACTGGTGATCAACAACGCCTTTGAACTCAAGGGCCTGATCACCGTCAAAGACATCACCAAGCAGCTCAATTTCCCCAATGCTGCACGCGACGCCGCAGGCCATCTGCGCGTTGGTGCTGCGGTGGGTGTGGGTGAAGGAACCGAAGAGCGCGTGGAAGCGCTGGTCAAAGCCGGGGCGGACGCCATTGTGGTGGACACGGCCCACGGCCACAGCAAAGGCGTGATAGAGCGCGTGCGTTGGGTCAAGCAAAACTACCCGCATGTGGACGTGGTCGGCGGCAACATCGCCACCGGTGCGGCTGCTTTGGCGCTGGTTGAAGCCGGTGCAGACGCTGTCAAGGTCGGCATTGGCCCTGGCAGCATTTGCACCACGCGCATCGTGGCCGGTGTGGGCGTACCGCAGATTACCGCCATTGATAACGTGGCGCTGGCTTTGCAGGGCACGGGCGTCCCCTTGATTGCCGACGGCGGCATTCGCTACAGCGGTGACATCGCCAAGGCCATTGCCTCCGGCGCAGGCACCGTGATGATGGGCGGCATGTTTGCGGGCACTGAAGAAGCGCCGGGTGAAATCGTCTTGTTCCAGGGTCGCAGCTACAAAAGCTACCGGGGCATGGGCTCCATTGGGGCCATGCAGCAGGGCAGTGCCGACCGCTATTTCCAAGAGTCCACCGCAGGTAACCCGAACGCCGACAAACTGGTGCCCGAGGGCATTGAAGGCCGTGTGCCCTATAAGGGCTCGGTGCTGTCCATCATCTTCCAGATGGCGGGTGGACTGCGGGCTAGCATGGGTTATTGTGGCTGTGGCACGATTGCCGAAATGCACGAGCGCTCTGAGTTCGTCGAGATCACCTCAGCAGGCATTCGTGAGAGCCACGTACACGACGTGCAAATCACCAAAGAAGCGCCCAACTACCGAGCGGATTGATGCACCAAAAAATCCTGATCCTCGATTTCGGCTCCCAGGTCACCCAGCTCATCGCACGGCGCGTGCGTGAAGCGCATGTGTACTGCGAAGTTCACCCTTGCGATGTGTCGTCTGACTGGGTGCGTGAGTACGCCAAAGACGGTTCACTCAAAGGCATCATTTTGTCGGGCAGCCATGCCAGCGTCTACGAAGACAGCACCGACAAAGCCCCTGACGCCGTGTTCGAGTTGGGCGTGCCCGTGCTGGGCATTTGCTACGGCATGCAAACCATGGCGCAGCAGCTTGGTGGCAAGGTGGAGGCTGGGCACAAACGCGAATTTGGTTTTGCTGCCGTGCGCGCCCGTGGCCACACGGCGCTGCTCAAAGACATTGCCGACTTCACCACGCCCGAGGGCTACGGCATGCTCAACGCATGGATGAGCCATGGCGACAAGGTGACTGAGCTGCCTCCAGGCTTCAAGCTCATGGCCTCAACCGACTCTTGCCCCATTGCCGGCATGGCCGACGAAGCGCGCAGGTTCTACGCATTGCAGTTCCACCCCGAAGTCACGCACACTGTGCAGGGCGCAGCGCTGCTGGAGCGCTTTGTGATTGGCATCTGCGGCGCACAACCCGACTGGGTGATGCGCGACCACATTGCCGAAGCCGTTGCACTTATTCGTCAGCAGGTGGGTGATGAAGAAGTGATTTTGGGCTTGAGCGGCGGTGTGGATTCGTCCGTTGCGGCGGCACTGATCCACCGCGCCATTGGCGACCAGCTCACCTGCGTGTTTGTCGATCATGGCCTGCTGCGCCTGAATGAAGGTGACATGGTGATGGACATGTTTGTAGGCAAGCTGCACGCCAAAGTCATCCGCGTGGACGCGGCGGACCAGTTCCTCGGGCATCTGGCTGGCGTGAGCGACCCGGAAGCCAAGCGCAAGATCATCGGGCGCGAATTTGTAGAGGTGTTTAAGGCGCAAGCCGCCTTGTTAACTGCGTCAGGCGCTAGCAAAAAAGGAGCAACGTGGTTGGCCCAAGGCACCATTTACCCTGACGTGATTGAGTCTGGCGGCGGCAAGGGTAAGAAGGCTGTCACCATCAAAAGCCACCACAACGTGGGCGGCCTGCCCGAGCAACTCGGTCTCAAATTGCTGGAGCCGCTGCGTGATTTGTTCAAAGACGAAGTGCGCGAACTGGGCGTTGCACTGGGCCTACCGCACGGCATGGTCTATCGCCACCCCTTCCCAGGCCCGGGCCTGGGTGTGCGCATCTTGGGCGAGGTCAAAAAAGAATATGCCGACTTGCTGCGCCGCGCCGACGCCATCTTCATCGAAGAGCTGCACAACTTCAAAGACGAAGCCACAGGCAAGAGCTGGTACGAGCTGACCAGCCAAGCCTTCACCGTCTTCTTGCCCGTCAAGAGCGTGGGCGTGATGGGCGATGGCCGCACCTACGACTATGTGGTCGCCCTGCGCGCCGTGCAAACCAGCGACTTCATGACCGCCGACTGGGCCGAGCTGCCCTATGCGCTGCTGAAAAAAGTGTCGGGCCGCATCATCAACGAAGTGCGTGGCATCAACCGTGTGACCTACGACGTATCGAGCAAGCCGCCCGCCACAATTGAGTGGGAGTGAGCGTCGCTTGGTGCTTTGTGTTGAGTCGAACCATGCAGGCTTGACGCAACACCTGTTCACGGCTAAGTTCGACTCCTTTACCAGTCAGACAAACTGAAAGGAATCAAATCATGCGCGTCAAAGTCATGTTTTCTCTGCTCGGGTGTTGCGTTGCCCTGGCGTTGGCACCCGCCCATGTGCTGGCCAGCGATGCCAGCGCCGTGCTCAAGCGCGCCGCCGCCGCGATGGGGGAGCCCAAAACGATGCGCTATGTCACAGAAGGCACGGGCTATACCTTCGGCCAGGCCTTCACGCCCGGCATGCCCTGGCCCAAGATCACGGTGCACAGCCAGATTCGCAGCATCAACTTTGACACCGGCTCTATGCGAGAGGAAATCACCATCAGCCGTGCTGAACCCAAAGGCGGTGGCGGCTATCCCCTGGCAGGACAGCAACGCAACGACCAGTTCGTAAGTGGCGCTTCGGCCTGGAACATGGCGGGCACGAATGCTCAGCCGGGACCCCGTTTTGTGGCGGACCGTCTGCATCAACTCTGGGTCACGCCACACGGGGTGATCAAGGCGGCGCAGCGCAACAACGCCACGGTGGAATTTCAAACTGTGGGTGGCAAGTCCCTGGCGGTGGTCACGTTCACAGAGCCTGGGCGCTTTCTGGCCACGGCCTTCATCAATGAAAATTACCTGGTGGAGCGTGTTGAATCGCGCCTGCCCGACCCCGTGCTGGGCGATGTGGCGTCAGTGACGAGCTACACCGATTACCGCGATCAAGGGGGCGTTCAATTCCCGAGCCGCATTCAACAATCACAGGGGGGGCATCCCACGCTGGATGTCACTGTCAAAGAGGTGAAAGCCAGCGTACCGGTTGAGATTCAAGTCCCCGAAGCCGTGCTCAAAGTCACGGAGCGGGTGAACGTTGAAAAAGTGGCGGATGGTGTTTGGTTCCTCGCAGGCGGCTCACACAACAGCGTGGCGATTGAGATGAAGGACCACATGGTGTTGGTCGAGACTCCACTCAATGATGGCCGCAGCGGGGCGGTGATGGCGCAAGTCAAGCAATTGGCTGCGGGCAAGCCGATCCGATACATGATTAACTCACACAACCACTTTGACCACAGCGGGGGCGTGCGTACCGCCGTCGCCGAAGGGGCCACGATTGTGACGCAGGCCGGCAACAAGGTTTATTTCGAAAAAATCCTCGCCAACCCCAATAAAATCAACCCAGACCTGATGGCCAAGTCAGGCAACAAAGCCAAGATCATGTCCGTGGGTGACAAGCAAATCATGACAGACGGCGTGCGCACCATTGAGTTGCATCGCATCCAGGGCAGCGTGCACAACGATACGTTCCAGATGGTCTATTTGCCCAAGGAAAAGCTGTTGATCGAGGCCGATGCCTTCACACCGCCCCCGCCCAACACGCCAGCACCTGCCATACCCAATGCGAACAACGTCAATCTGGTGGACAACATCGAACGCCTGAAGCTGTCGGTGGACCGTATCCTGCCCTTGCACGGTCGCGTGGTTCCCCTGGATGATCTTTACGTGGCGGTGGGCAAAAAGCGCTGAACGAACGGCATGTACCTCCCCCCTCAATTCAAACCCGAGGATCGCAAGCACGCTCTGGCACTGATGCGCGAGCATCAGTTTGCCAGCCTGATCAGCACCGACGACACCGGTCTGCCCTATGTCACGCACCTGCCGCTACATGTGCAGGAGGAGGGCGATCGACTGGTGTTGCTCGGCCATGTGGCAAAACCCAACCCGCACTGGCGTTACTTGCAGGCCCGGCCCGAAACGGTGGTGACCTTCATGGGGCCGCATGCCTATATGTCGCCGCAGGTGTACCCCGATCTGGCGCGCGTGCCGACCTGGAACTACCTGACGGTGCATTGCACCGTGCAGGCCACCTTGATTGAGGAGCCCTCAGCGAAGGATGAGCTGCTCAAAACACTGATTGGTGACCATGAGCCCGCCTATGCCGCGCAGTGGCGTGGGTTGGGCGAAGACTTCCAGCACAAAATGCTGGCTGGCATCGTCGGCTTTGAGTTGAAGGTGACTGATCTGCAATGCAAACTCAAGCTCAACCAACACCGGCCTGAGGCCCATGCCGCGATGAAGGCGATCTACCAGGCGGGCAATGAAAACGAACGCGACCTCGCTCGCTGGATGGACCGCTTGGGCATGACGTCGGCAAAGGGCTCTGGCGAGTGACAGACGGGAATTTCATGGCGCTGGCCCTGGCCCAGGCCCAGCGTGCCGCCGACGCAGGTGAAGTGCCTGTGGGGGCGCTAGTGGTGCACCAAGGCAAAGTCATCGGGCGTGGCCACAACGCCTCCATTGGTGCTCACGATCCCAGCGCACATGCGGAAATCACGGCGCTACGCGAAGCCGCCAAGACACTGGGCAACTACCGCCTGGACGACTGCGAATTGTTTGTCACGCTGGAGCCCTGCGCCATGTGTGCCGGTGCCATGCTGCATGCCCGCTTGAAGCGCGTGGTGTTTGGTGCGCCGGACCCCAAGACCGGCGCAGCAGGCTCGGTGGTCAACCTGTTTGCCAACGCCCAGTTGAACCACCAGACGCAAGTGCAGGGCGGCGTCATGGCTACAGAATGCGCAACACTGCTGCAAAACTTCTTCCAACGTAAACGGGAGACCGCCAAACGCGACAGCCAGCCCGTGCGCGATGATGCGCTGCGCCCGCCCGAGTCCCGTTTCGCCGATTTGCCGGGCTACCCCTGGCAAGCCCACTACGTGAGTGACCTGCCCTCGCTCCAGGGCCTGCGCCTGCACTACCTAGATGAGGGCCCCCAAGACGCGCCGCTGACTTGGCTATGTCTGCACGGCAACCCGACGTGGAGCTATTTGTACCGCAAGATGATTCCGGTCTTTCTCGCCGTCGGGCATCGTGTCGTCGCCCCGGACCTCATCGGTTTTGGCAAAAGTGACAAGCCCAAAAAAGAGGGTGCGCACAGCTTCAGCTACCACCGACAGGTCTTGCTTGAACTCATTGAGCGACTGGAACTCAAGCGCATCGTCCTCGTGGTGCAAGACTGGGGTGCGCAGTTGGAGCTGACACTGCCCCTAGTCGCCGCGCAACGCTACGCTGGACTGCTGGTGACGAAAATCTCCCCATTGACACTCCAAGAAAACGTTGCTTATGACGCTCCGTTTCCTGATCGGGGACATCGTGCCGCCTTGAATGCCTTGCCTCTGCGGACGTCGGCGGTCTCAGGCGAAATCTGGCGGGCTTACCCCAAGCCGATACTGATCGCGTCGCCAGAACATTTTTTACCGGCGCAAGGCGAGGAGGTCGCGCAGGTGGCGCTGTTGTACTTCGCGCCCCGACAATTGGAATCTGACCCCCATTAGTTATGACCAAGCACATCTACATTTTTTCCCCTTCCGGCGCGGTGCGCGACAAAGCTGCGTTCAAGCGGGGCGTCAAGCGGCTTGAAACTTTGGGCCACCAAGTCGAGGTGGACGAGGCCGCCTTGGCCAGTCATTTGCGGTTTGCGGGCGATGACGACACCCGTCTAGCCGCCATCCACCGCGCCGCCGCCAGTGGAGCCGACGTCGCCATGATTTCACGTGGGGGCTACGGCTTGACGCGCTTACTGGGCCGCATCCGCTACAAAGCAGTGGCCAAGGCCATTGACAAGGGCACGCAGTTTGTCGGCATGAGCGACTTCACCGCCTTTCAAAGCGCGGTCTTGGCCCAGACCGGTCACACCACTTGGGCAGGACCGTCTTTGTGCGAAGGCTTTGGCGTGGGTGGATCGACCGCCCCAGGCCAACTGCCAGACGACATCATGGAGGCCTGTTTTGATGACATGCTCTACGGCCAGGGGGAGGGGAGTGGCTGGCGTCAGAATCGTGAACCAGCTGGAGATGCTACAAATTCAGGAGCTGCTAACGCTACTAAACAGGGCGACTCAGCTGATCTTCATATTAAAAATGCGGTCCTTTGGGGCGGCAATCTCTCGGTACTGTGTTCCTTGGTCGGCACGCCCTATTGCCCCGCCATTCAAGGCGGCATTTTATTTTTGGAAGACATTGCCGAGCACCCTTACCGCCTGGAGCGCATGCTGACGCAACTGCTGAACGCGGGCATTCTGGCCAAACAAAAGGCCTTGGTGCTGGGTCAGTTCACCGACTACAAACTCTCAAGCCACGACAAGGGGTTCAAGCTCCAAAGCGTGATGGATTGGCTCCGCAGTCAAATCAAAATCCCCGTGCTGACGAATCTGCCGTTTGGTCATGTGGCAACGAAGGTACTGCTACCCGTTGGAGCTAAAGTGGATCTGGTGGTGCAGGGGCGCGATGCACTGCTGCTGTGGGGCGACGAGGTGTAGTTCAAGTTCTTTTTTACGCTAGGGTTTACACGATTAGAAAACCCTTCGTCTTCATTTACGATCATGTTGAGACTGATCAACCCTTGGAGACAAAAGCAAATGAAACGCAGAAACGTACTGAGCGCAGCCACTGGACTTGCCGCCGCCATGGCCCTTCCGGCGGCTTGGGCGCAAACAGGCCCGTATCCCAACCGCCCGATCAAAATGATCGTGCCCTTTGCGTCCGGCATTTCACCCGACGTGGTGGCTCGGCTGATTGGCGACAAACTGGGTCAAGCCCTGGGCCAAGCCGTGGTGATCGACAACCGACCCGGTGCGGGCGGCATGATCGGTGCTGAGGCTGCGGCCACTGCGCCAGCGGACGGCTACAACCTGTTTTTCAGCGTCAAGGCGGTCATGGCGATTGCGCCCAATGTGTACCCCAACGTCAAGTACAACCCCATGAAAGACTTTAAGGGGGTAGCTCAAATTTTGCTCGTGCCGCACATCCTGACCGCCACGCCCAATGCGCCCTACAACACCATGAAAGAGCTGGTTGAGTACGCCAAGAAGAACCCTGGCAAGATCGATTTCGCCTCCCTTGGCGTGGGCTCACAGCCCCATGTGGCGTTGGAGGCCTGGGCCGCCCGTCTGGGCATCAAGCTCAATCACGTCCCTTACAAAACCAACCCATCGCCCGACGTGATGAGTGGTGTGGTCAGTTTGTCGGTAGAGGCCTCCACAACGGCAATTCCGTTGATCAAGGCGGGCAAGATCAAAGCGCTGGCCATTTCGGGCGCCGAGCGCATTCCTGCGCTGCCGGATTTGCCCACCATGACTGAGTTTGGGGCAACATTGGATCCCAATGGTGTCATTGGCAGCTCCTGGCACGGCGTCTTCACGCCAGCGGGCACGCCTGACGACATCGTGACTAAGCTCAGCACCGAAATTATCAAAATCGTCAAAACACCCGAGATTCAGAACCGTCTGCGTTCCCTGGGGCTTACGCCAACCGGCATGTCTGCGGCAACCCTGTCCGCCGACGTTGCATCTGACTATGCTTACTGGGGCAATTTGGTCAAAGAGCTGAACATCAAAGTCGAGTAAGAAGAAGGCGGACCACGAGCCCGCCTTTTCTACAATCTTTAACTTAACATAATATACATCGTATGAAGTATATTATGAGAACCAAGGCATGAAACGCATCCTGCATTTAGACCCCTACCATTGACCTTTAGGCTGGCGGGCACGTATGAAGGCAGTAATGATTTCAACAGCTTCCACTCTGGCGGCTTTTTGGGCAAAGTCCAGGGCTGAAAAGCCTTGAGTGTTACGCAGCATCGGGTCGGCATCGGCCTCCAGCAACAGTTTGACGGCTGATGTCGTGCCGTACATGGCAGCCATCATCAGCGGCGTGCTGCCATTGGGCGAAGCGGCGTCGATATAGGCATAGTGCTCCAGCAGCAGGTTCATCAGGTCGAGGTGTCCATGGGTCGCAGCGTAATGCAGTGGCGTCCAACCGGGTTTGTTGACGTCAGCACCCTTGTCAATCAGCGCTTGGGCTAGAGCCGTCTGGCCTTTGAGGGTCACCAGCATCAGCGGAGTTTCGTCGTTGCGATTGCGTGGGTTGACGTCAATTTTTTGCGCTGCCATGAGCAAGGCCGTGACCTTGGGCGCAGGTTGTCGAATGGCCAAAAACAGGCCATGTTCAGCCTCGGGGTTCAGCGTATTGGGGTCAAAACCGCGATTGAGTAACTCGCTAACCCGCTTGTCGTCATCGGTTTTGATGGCTACGAAAAAATCTTCGTAAGAACCTGAAAATACAGAAGAATATCCAATTAAAACAAATAGATAAACAATTGTTTTAAAGTAAATTCTCATGCAAAAATTTCGCTAAAAAGAGTCTCAAAATTTCGAGTGGTAGCCTCGGCAACGGTCTCAATGGAGCATTGCCTTAACTCTGCAATTTGACGTGCTACGAGCGGCACAAAAGAGGGGTTGTTGGTTTTCCCCCGATGCGGCGCGGGGGCCAGATAGGGACTGTCGGTCTCAATCAACATGCGATCCAGGGGCACAAAACTGGCCACATCACGCAAATCCTGGGCGTTCTTGAAGGTCAGGATGCCTGAGAACGAGATGTAAAAACCCAAATCCAGTGCCGCCCGGGCCACTTCAGCGGTTTCCGTAAAGCAGTGGAACACACCGCCCGCCGAGTCACCCGAGCCCACTTCGCCCTCCTCCCTTAGTATCGCCAGCGTGTCGCTGGACGAACTGCGGGTGTGGATAACCAGCGGTTTGTCCAGTTGCCTGGCCGCCCGGATATGGGTCCTGAAACGCTCACGTTGCCATTCCATATCAGCAACCGTACGGTCCCCCAGGCGGTAATAGTCCAGTCCGGTCTCGCCAATACCCACCACACGGGGCAGTCGCCCCCGGGTCAGCAGATCGTCCAGTGATGGCTCGGTGACACCCTCGTTGTCGGGGTGCACCCCGACGGTGGACCAAAAATTATCGTAAGTCGTGGCCAGCTCATGCACTTGAGGAAACTCTTCCAGCGTGGTGCAGATACACAGGGCGCGCATAACCTGTGCCTCAGCCATGGCCTGCCGAATTCGGGGCAGGTCAGCTTTGAGCTCGGGAAAGCTCAGGTGGCAGTGGGAATCGGTAAACATGGCAGTGCCGCCGGGTTCAAATCGTCTGGGTGCTGCGGTCAGAGGCTAAGTGCGAGCCCAGAATTTCTTCGATTTTGTGCTTGAGCTGCTGAGACTTTTCGTCTTTGGGAAACAAGACGCCAACGCCTTGTGTGCGTGAACCCGCCGCCTTGGCCGGCGTGATCCAAGCCACTTTGCCCGCCACAGGATAGCGTTGCGGGTCGTCAGGCAGGGTCAACAGCACATAAACAAAATCGCCCAAGCGGTAGTCCCGTGTCGTCGGAATAAACAGCCCGCCCTCGGTAAACGAAGGAATGTAGGCCGCGTACAAGGCTGCTTTTTCCTTGATGACAAGCTGAATGACGCTGGGGCGGGGGGTGTTTGTTTTGGCTTCGGTCATGGGTAAAACTCGTGCACTGAGTTTAAGTCGATTTGTTCAACACAGTGTGGGCACGGCTCACCAGGGCTTCCAGCATTAGCCCTGGGTTGAAAGGATGCTCCACCGTCCGGCTGGCTTGCGCCAAGTCGCGGCCCCAGGCCGTCAACGCCGCCAACGTAGCCCCAGAGGCGTTGGCAGGCAGGTCAGCCGCATCAAAAAAACGAGGCAACGCGCCTGATTTGATGGCCAGCAGGTCGTGACACAGCTTGTGCAAAGCATCCAGCGCTTGAGCCGGGCTCCAGTCTTTAAGCAAGGTCACATCGCCACGCAGCATGGCTTTGGGGAACAAGCGCCAGCTCTTGGGGTCGCGTCCTGAGGCGGCAAAGCGCCAAGCGTCCTCAGGACGCCCACCCGCTGCACGCAACAGTGTGGCGGCATAGTCTTCACTAACGCCTTGGGTTTGAAGCCACGCCAGCGAAGCCGCCTCATCCGGCCAATGCATGGCATGGCCCAGGCAGCGGCTGCGGATGGTGGGCAACAACTGATGAGCAGCCTCGCTGGCCAGTACAAAACGCATGTCGCCAGGCGGCTCTTCCAGCGTCTTGAGCAGGGTGTTGGCGGTGATGTTGTTCATGCGCTCAGCGGGGAACACCAGCATCGCCTTGCCGCGCCCGCGTGCGCTGGTGCGCTGCGAGAACTCCACCGCATCGCGCATGGCCTCGACCCGGATTTCTTTGCTGGGTTTGCGCTTTTTGCTGTCGATGTCGGTCTGCGCTTTTTCGCTCAAGGGCCAGCCCAGCGCTTCCATCACGGTCTCCGGCATCAGCACGCACACATCCGCATGGGTGCGCACGTCGATCGCGTGGCAACTGGCGCACGCACCGCATGCACCCTGCTCACTGGGGTTCTCGCACAACCAGGCGCGCACCATCGCCAAGGCCAAGTGGTACTGCCCCAGCCCAGATGGCCCTTGCAGCAACCAGGCATGTCCCCGCTGTGTCAGCAACTGGCGGGTCTGCTCGGCCACCCAGGGCATGGGCGGTGCGGCGCGCTCGTCGGGCGAATCACTCATGCCAGGTAGCCTCTTTGTTGCAGAGCACGCATCACCGTTTGGCCGACTGCCTCTCGGCTGTTAGCCGCATCAATGCGGGAAAAACGCGCAGGCTGCTCGGCCATGCGTTGGCCATAAGCCTTGGCCACCCGGCTGAAAAACTCAACCGGCTGCGACTCAAACTTGTCCGGCACTCGGGCACCGGCCAGCCGCTCTGCAGCCAAGGCAGGATCCAGATCAAACCAGAGGGTCAGGTCGGGCTGGCGAATGGTGACTAGAGGGGCGGATTCAGGGCCGTTGCCTAGGGCCTGCACCCAGCGCTCCAGCGTGGAGAGCACATTCAAGTCAAAGCCACGCCCGCCTCCCTGATACGCAAAAGTCGCGTCCGTAAAGCGGTCACACAGCACCACCTCGCCACGCGCCAGGGCGGGTTCAATTTTTTGCTGCAAGTGGTCGCGCCGCGCGGCAAACACCAGCAGGGCTTCGGTCATGGCATCCATCGGCTCATTGAGCACCAGCGTGCGCAAGACTTCAGCCAGTGGTGTGCCACCCGGCTCGCGGGTCAACAAAACCGTCTTGCCCTGCGCGCGGAAGGCTTGAGCCAGCGTTTCGATGTGCGTGGATTTCCCCGCGCCGTCAATGCCTTCAAAGCTGATGAAAAGTCCTGTCATGCGCTTATTGTCCACGTTGGAACTTGTTGACCGCACGGTTGTGCTCATCCAGAGTAGCGCTGAACTGGCTGGTACCGTCGCCCCGTGCCACGAAATAGAGCGCACGGGTAGAAGCTGGTTGCACAGCGGCCAGCAAAGCAGCCTTGCCCGGCATGGCAATCGGCGTGGGGGGCAAACCGGCCCGGGTGTAAGTGTTCCACGGTGTATCGGCCAGCAAATCGCGCTTGCGCAAATTGCCGTCAAACCGCTCACCCAGCCCGTAAATCACGGTCGGGTCGGTTTGCAAGAGCATGCCGATGCGCAAGCGGTTGTTGAACACGCCCGCGATCATGGCCCGGTCGCTGGCACGGCCCGTTTCTTTTTCAACAATGCTCGCTAGCGTCAAAGCCTCTTCTGATGATTTGAGCGGCAGGCCTTGCGCACGCTGGCCCCAGGCTTTCTCCAAGCGTTGGTCCATGGCGCGCAAAGCCCTTTTAAGAACGGCCAGATCGCTAGACCCCTTGGCATAGTTGTAGGTGTCAGGGAAGAAACGCCCTTCAGCAGCCAGACCTGAGCGCCCCAGCTTGTCCATGATGGCGCTGTCGGTCAGTCCGTGGGTGTCGGGTTTGATGTGCTCGGCTTTGGCCAGGGCCTCGCGCAGTTGGCGAAAGTTCCAGCCCTCCACCAGCGTGATCGCTCTCAATGTCTCATCGCCCCGTACCAGCTTGCGCATCAGCTGGTACGGCGTGGTGCCCTGCCCCACTTCATAGCTGCCCGCCTTGATCTCCCGCGCACGACCCGAGAGCCTGAACACCCAGTACAGCAAGGTCGGGTTGACCTGCACCCCGGATTCAGCCACGAGGTGGGCCACGCCCCGGGGCGAGGTGCCGGGTTCAATGGCTAAATCCACAGGGTCACTGGTCAGGCCCAGTGGCTGATTCACCCACCACAGGCATGCCGAGCCCAGCAGCGCGCTTGCCACCAAAAAACACATGACCAATCGAATAGCCCAGGTTCGCACAGCGTCATTCAGCCCTGAGGCCCCTCATGAAATGGAGTGGCGATGATAATTCACCCCATGAACCCCACACTCAACGGTATCGCCCCTCTGCCCCATCTGGGCCTCATTCGCGTCGCGGGCGAAGACGCCGCCTCCTTCTTGCAAGGCCAGCTCACGCAAGACTTTGTCCTGCTCGGCTTAAGCGAAGCACGGCTCGCCGGTTTTTGCTCGGCCAAAGGGCGCATGCAGGCCAGCTTCATCGGCTTCAAGCGCAGCCCCACCGAGATCCTGCTGGTGTGCAGCCGTGACCTGTTGCCCCAAACGCTCAAGCGCCTGTCCATGTTCGTGATGCGTGCCAAGGCCAAGTTGAGCGATGCGAGTGACGATTTTTCTTTGCTCGGCCTAGCCGGAGATGCTATTGAAAAAATAGCTGGCCATGCACATTCTGCTTGGTCTAAGGGCGATATTGGCACCCAAACCATGGTTCATCTGTACCCGGCAGACGGTACACCCCGTGCGCTCTGGCTTGCGCCTGTGGGCGAAGCCCTACCCGTTGGCGAAGCGCTCAGTGTTGAGGCCTGGCAATGGGGCGAGGTGCGCAGCGGCATTGCCACCGTGACGCAGCCTATCTTCGAAGCCTTTGTGCCGCAAATGCTCAACTATGAATCGGTCGGTGGCGTGAACTTCAAGAAAGGCTGCTACCCCGGCCAGGAGGTCGTGGCGCGCAGCCAGTTTCGCGGCACGCTCAAGCGTCGCGCCTACATCGTGCACTGCTCAACCGTCTTAAAAGCCGGTGACGAGGTGTTTGACAGTGCCGATGCCAGCCAGCCCTGTGGCATCGTTGCACAAGCGGCAGCTGCTCCTCAAGGCGGATTTGACGCCATTGTTTCCATGCAGACCAGCGCCGTGGGTGGCCCCGGTTTGCGACTCGGTCAGGCCGATGGGCCGGTGCTGGAGCTGCTACCCTTGCCCTACGAACTGCTGGCAGACATCTGAATGTGCGCCATGCCCGCTTCCTCAAACGGCTCGCCCTGCGGCGTAAAGCCGAGGCGCTTGTAAAAGCCCTCCGCACTGCGCTGGGCGTGAAGCGTCACTTGCGCGTCACCCCGCGCTTGAGAGGCCTGCATCAAGGCCAGCAAAATCTGTCGCCCTAGCCCCGAGCCACGCAACACCCGGCTCACCGCCATACGGCCGATACGGCCGATACGGGCCGTGCCTGCCACCGCAGGCAGCAAGCGCCCCGTGGCCAAAGGCATGCCCAGGCGATTGATGGCCACGGCGTGCAAGGCCGTTTCGTCGTCAGCGTCCCACTCCATGTCAATCGGCACGCGCTGCTCCTGCAAAAACACCTCGGTGCGCACGGGCCGGGCGGCAGCGGCCAAGTCGTTCCATGGGCCGATTCGAAGGCTCACCATCGCCTCGCCCGCCTCAAAGCCATTGAGCACATCACGCAAAGCTTGTGGCACGGGTTTAGAGGTCTGCGTGGCCGGGTCGGCAAACACATAGACCAGCTCGCACGTCACCAGCAAGTCATGGCCCCGAAAAATGCCGCCGACAAAACTCATAGATGAATTGCCGATGCGCGCGCACTTCAGGCCGATGTCGAGCTGGTCATCAAAGCGCGCCGAGCCGTGGAACTCCAGGCTGGACTTCTTCACGTACAGATCACCGCCCAACTCGTGCATGGCCGCCTCATACGGCAAGGCCAAGGCCCGCCAGTAGTCGGTGATGGCGGTGTCGAAGTACATCAGGTAGTGCGCGTTGAAGACAATTTTTTGCATGTCCACCTCGGCCCAGCGCACACGCAGGCGGTGAAAAAATCGGAAGTCATCTCGGTTCATAGGGTCATCGTGGCTCACGAGTGATTTGAGCTCGGCTAAAGTGGTGGTTTCATCCTACACCGCAGGCCACCATGTCCCTCATCTACTACATCACCCAGATCCAGTTTGAATATGGTGCTGTGAAACTACTCAAGCAAGAGTGCGAACGCATCGGCATCAGCCGCCCCTTGGTCATCACCGATGCAGGCGTCAAGGCCGCTGGCGTGCTGCAAAAAGCGCTAGACGCTCTGCCCGGCATGCCCGTCACCGTGTTTGACCAAACCCCCTCCAACCCCACAGAAGCCGCCGTGCGCGCAGCGGCGCAGATGTACCGGGCCCATGGCTGCGACGGCCTGATTGCCGTGGGCGGCGGCTCCTCCATCGACTGCGCCAAGGGCGTGGC
>JANPNG010000025.1:0-6003 GCA_031427355.1 Hylemonella sp. | reverse complement strand
GTCGAAGAGCTGTACCGCCGTGGCGCGCGCTGGCTGGCCGGCGGCAATCTGGAGCGCTGAACATGAAGCGACGCGAACTTCTCCTGTCCACGCTGGCTGCTGCGGTTGCAGGCAGTGCCCAAGCCCAAGCCCAAGCCGACTTCCCCAACAAGCCGCTGAAGATCGTCGTGCCGCAGCCGCCAGGGGGTGGCTTCGACTTCGTCGGCCGCACGCTGGCCGAGCACATGGCCAAGGGCCTGGGTCAGGGCGTGGTGGTAGAAAACCGTCCGGGCTCGGGCACGCTGGTGGGCACCGACGCGGTGGCCAAGGCGGCGCCCGATGGCTACACCTTGCTGGTTGGCTCGGTGTCGAACATGGTGCTCAACGTCGGCCTGTACCCGAGCCTGCCCTACGACCCGGTGCGCGACTTCGAGCCGGTGGGCAACGCGGTGGCGTACAGCTACACGCTGATGGGCCGCAAGGACCTGGCGGTGGCCTCTCTGGCGGACCTGATCGCCAAGGCCAAGGCGCAGCCGCGTGCGTTCAGCTATGCCTCAGCCGGCAATGGCTCGGGCCAGCATGTGATCGCCGCCGCGCTGTGGCACCAGGCCGGCGTGGAGTTGCTGCATGTGCCCTACCGCGGCGCGCAGGCGGCATACCAGGACTTGCTGGGCGGCCGCGTCGATGTCTTCTTCGACCTGGCACCCACCGCACGCGGCCAGATCAACGGGGGCACGGTGAAGGGCCTGGCCACCTCGGGCGCACAGCGCAACGCCACGCACCCCGATTTGCCCACGCTGCGCGAAAGCGGCGTCGAGCTGGATCTCGAGTCCTGGTTCGGTCTCTTCGCGCCCGCCCGCACACCGGCTGCGGTGCTGGCGAAGCTGCGCGCCGAACTCGCGCGTGTCGCCGCTTTGCCCGAGGTGAAGGACACCTTCACCAAGGCCGGTGGCCGCCCGCTGCCGCTGAATGCCGACGATTCGCGCGCCCTGCACCAGCGCGACCTGGAACGCTGGACCCGGCTCATTCGCGCTGCCGGCTTGAAGGCCGACTGACGAAAGCCGAGCCCCCGAACTGAGCCCCTGACCCATCCCTGACCGCCCACGACAAGGAGACACACCATGAACCCGCATCCCATTACCCGCCGCACCGTGCTTGGCGCCAGCGTGGCTGGCATTGCCGCCGCATCGGGCCTGGCGCAGGCGCAGCCCAAGCCGATCCGCATCGGCAGCACGCTGGCGCTGACCGGGCCGCTGTCGGCCACGGCACAGATCCACAGAATAGTCGGCGAGATCTACATCGAGCAGGCCAACAAGCGCGGCGGCTGGCTGGGCCGCCCGCTCGAATGGACGCTGAAGGACGATCAGTCCAAGCCCGACCTGGCGCGCACGCTGTACGAGCAGCTGGTCACGGCCGACAAGGTCGACCTGCTGATGGGCCCCTACGCCACCGGTGCCATCCTCTCGGCGATGGGTGTCGCGCAGCGCTACGGCAAGGTGCTGGTCCACCATACCTTCGGCATCCCGGCGCTGGCCAAATACGAGATGTCCTTCCCGGCCTGGTCGCTAGGCTCCGACCCCGGGGTGACGGTGCCGGGCACCGTGTTCGACGCGCTCGCCGCCGGCCCCAAGCCGCCGAAGACCGTGGCTGTGGTGACGAGCAAGTTCCCGTCGATCCAGTTCATGAGCGCCGGCGCGCGCGAAGTGCTGAAGAAGCGCGGCCTGACCGAGGTGCTGTTCCTGGAGTGGGACTTCGGCAACCGCGACTTTGGTCCCATCGCCAACCGCATCAAGGATGCCAAGCCCGACTTCGTCTGGGTCGGCGCCATCGGCCTTGAGGGCAATCTGCTGCTCGATGCGATGAAGAAGATCGACTACCTGCCCCCGCAGCACTTCTACCTCTACCCCGCGCCGGGGCCGCTGGTCTCGCTGCCCGAGGCCAAGAACGCGCTGTCGGTGACCATCTTCGAAGAGCAGCCGCCGTTCAGCAATGCGCCCGGCGCCGCGGAGTTCATCAAGATCTATAACGAACGGGCCAAGGCCGCCAAGCTGCTGGACTCCTCGGTGGAGGTGCAGGCTGCCGCTTCGTACACCGCGTGGCAGATCCTTGAGGCCGGGGTGATGGCGACGAAGAGCCTGGACGACAAGGCCATCGGCACCTGGCTGAAGGCCAACCGCGTCGACACCATCCAGGGCCGGCTGCGCTTCGACGGCGTGGGCAATTACGGCGACGACCTGATGCGCGTCAAGCAAGTGCAAGGCGGCAAATGGAATGTGATCTGGCCTAAGCAATACGCCGCGCCGGGTGCCAAGCTGCAAGTGCAGTAAGACCCACTAAGACCTTCGTCAACGCCCATGAATTTCCCCAGCTTTAACCTGCTCACCCAGTCCATCCTCTCGGGGGTTTTCATTGGCGCTTTGTATGGCTTGATCGGCTTGGGCCTGGGGCTGACCTGGGGCTTGCTGCGCCAGATCAACCTGGCCCATTTCGGCTTGGTGTTTCTGTCGGCCTACCTGAGCTACCACATGGCCAGCGTGTGGGGCGTGGACCCGCTGCTGACTCTGCTGATCTTGCCGCCGCTGTTTTTCATGATCGGCGTGGCCATGCAATGGGTGCTGGCGCGCTTTGAGATCACACCGTTCAATTCGCTGCTGGTTACCTTCGGCATCACCGTGGTGATTGAGAGCGGCATACAGGCGCTGTGGACGGCAGATTTTCGCCGCATGGAGACGCACTACAACGACCTGAAGTTCACCATTGGCTCGCTCTATGTGCCAGTGCCTGAGCTGGTGACGCTGGTGCTGTCGGTAACGATTGCGCTGAGCATCTGGGCGGTGATGCGCTACACCGATCTGGGCAAAGCCATCCGCGCCATGGCCGAAGACGGGCCGATTGCGTCGGCCTTTGGCATCAATCAAAAAGGCCTGTCGCTCATCCTGGCTGGGCTGTGCGCGGCCTTGGCCGCAGTGGCGGGTATTTGTTTGGCTTTGACCTTCACCCTGACACCCTCGCAAATTTTTGCCTGGGTCGGTGTGGTGTTTGCGGCGGTCATGTTGGGTGGCTTGGGCAGCCCACTGGGCCCCTTGGTGGCGGGCATCATCATTGGCGTGAGTGAGGCCATCACCATGGCGGTGGCGGCCCCTTCTTGGGCGCCGATTGTGTCGTTCTCACTGCTCATTGTGGTGCTGTTGTTTCTGCCCGGAAGAATCCGAGCATGAACAAGACGACCGGTGGAATTTTGATGGCAGGCGCACTGCTGGCCAGCGTGCCTTGGCTGGAGCTGCCCGCGTTTTACGAGTCCTTTCTCTACCTGATTTGCAGCTGGATGGTGCTGGCCCTGTCCTGGAATATCTTGTCGGGCTACTCGGGTTATTTCTCGTTTGGCCATGGCGCGTTTTTTGGCATCGGCATGTACGTCACCGCCAACCTGGCCACCAAATGGCACTGGCCTTTTCTCTGGACACTGCCCGCCGCTGCAGCCCTGGCGGCCTTGCTGGGCCTGGGTCTGGGGGCGGTGGTGTTTCGGGTCAAGTCGGTGCGCGGCGAGTTGTTTGCCTTGCTCACCCTGGCCGTCACTTTTGTCGTGGGCACCATCGTGCTCAACACGCCCATCGACGGCGGCCCCGGCATCTTTTTGAACGGCGTCAAAATTCCCGCGATTGGCCCCACGCCATCGGCATCGATGTACCTAATGGCGTTGGCCGCTGCGGTGCTCACGCTCCTCATCTCTTATCAAATTTACGTCTCACGCTTGGGTCTGGGCCTGTTCGCCATTCATGACGATGAAGACGTGGCCGAAGTCATGGGTGTGCCCACCTACCGCTACAAGCTGGTGGCCTTCGGAATATCTTGCGCGCTAGCGGGTCTGGCGGGGGGCATCCATGCACTGTTTGTGTCCTACGTCACGGCAGGCGAGACCTTCACCATCGTGGTGCCGCTGACCGTGGTCTTGATGAGCGTGCTGGGCGGCACGCGCCACTGGGCCGGGCCTGCGGTGGGTGCGGTCTTCATCACTGGGTTGCTCTACTTCTTTACTGCAGGCAATAACCCGGTTGCGGGCAAGGCGGCGGTGGGTGTGATTTTGGTGGTGGTGATTTTATTCATGCCGAGTGGAATCCTCGGTTACCTGTTCAAGCGCAAACAGGGCAAGGCAGACCGCAAAAATCTTCCCGTTCGGGCTGAGCTTGTCGAAGCCCCATCACGCCAGCAAAACCCTTCGACCCTTCGGCAAGCTCAGGACAGGCCAAGCTCAGGGCGAACGGAAGCAACGGCATCTCGAATAATTTCTACCGACGGCAAACCCCTGCTCGAAGTCCGCCAACTCACCAAAGCCTTCACCGGTGTAGTGGCCGTGGACGCGCTGGACCTGCAAGTCTTCCCCGGTGAAATCCTCGGCTTGCTCGGCCCCAACGGCTCGGGCAAGTCCACCTTCATCAACGTGGTGAGCGGGCATTACCCCATCACCAGCGGTGAGGTTTTCTTTGAAGGCCAAGCCCTGCATGGCCTGCCCGCGCACCGCATTGCCCAGGCGGGCATTGCCCGCACTTACCAAATCCCGCGGCCTTTTGCGCACCTGACCGTGTTGCAAAACGTCGCTCTGGTGGCGATGTTTGGCGGCGAGTCGCTCAGTCATCAGCAAGCGACTCAAGAGGCTGCAACCTGGTTGGCGTTCACTGGCTTGAGTGACAAGGCCGACGCCCTGCCCGATGAGCTGAACCTGCACCAAAGAAAGTTTCTGGAACTCGCGCGCGCCCTGGCCGGTCGCCCGCGCCTGGTGTTGTTGGACGAAGTGCTCTCAGGTCTGACGCCGGGTGAAATCAACGAAGCGATTGAGTTGATCCGAAAAATCAGGGAGCGAGGTGCCACCATTGTGTTTGTGGAGCACGTCATGCATGCCGTGATGGCGCTGGCCGACCGTGTGGCCGTGCTCAATTACGGCAAGCTGATTGCGGTGGGCTTGCCGCAAGACGTGATGCAAAACCCCGAAGTGGTTAAAGCTTATCTGGGGACCATGGATGCTTGAAGTCAAAGATATTCACGTGAACTACGGCGCCGCCCCGGCGCTGTGGGGCGTGAGCCTGAACGTGCAGCCGGGTGAGCTGGTGTGCGTGGTGGGCCCCAACGGCGCGGGTAAGACCACGCTCATCAATGCCATTGCGGGTTTGCACCGCGCTCGCGCAGGTCAACTGCACTTCAACGGCCAGGACATCACGCAACTTCACAGCCACCGCTTTTGTGAAGCTGGTATTGCCATCGTGCCCGAAGGGCGACGCCTGTTCACCCAGATGACGGTGTTGGACAACCTGGAGCTGGGCAGCTATATCGCCCGCGCCAAGCCGCACCGCGCAGCGTCGTTGGCGCATGTGCTCGACCTCTTCCCCGCGCTCAAGGTCAAGCTGCACAGTCTGGCGGGGTCCTTGTCGGGCGGGCAGCAGCAGATGGTGGCGATTGGTCGCGCGCTGATGGCCCGGCCTAGTCTGTTGTTGCTGGATGAACCCTCGCTAGGCCTGGCCCCGGCCATCGTCGGCGACATGTTTCGCGCCATCCGGCAGATCAACGCCAGCGGCACCTCGGTGTTGCTGGTGGAGCAAAACGTGGCTATGGCCATGAGACTGGCCAACCGCGCCTACGTGCTGGAAGAAGGCCGCGTGGTGTTGCAGGGAGCCGCCAGTGAATTGCTGGAACATCCGCAGATCAAGTCTGTTTATTTGGGCTTGTAGATGACGGCAAGGTGAACGGTTTCTAAATTTTTAAAACGAGGAGACAGGTATGAACAGACTGACCAACCCTATGAGTTTCGATATCAATGCCAACGCCGATGGGAGAGACTTGGACCGACCCCAACGTTTGGTGCCCACCTGTGCCTGTCCCATGGAGCGTCGGGGCTTTCTCGGTGGCTTGATGGCCCTGGGGGCCAGCACGGTGCTGCCCGGTTGTGCCGCCCCGGACTCTGCGGCAGCGGGTGCGGCCTTCACGGCCATGCGCAACCGCATCGACACCCATCACCATCTTTTTTCACCCGCC
>JANPNG010000024.1:0-6815 GCA_031427355.1 Hylemonella sp. | reverse complement strand
CCCGGCGAGCTTTTTTGTGCCTTGAAGGCGCTAAACCGTGGAGGTTTAGAACATCTTCTTTGGCAACTGCATCGCACGAATGCGCTTGTAGTTGCGCTTGACGGCGGCTGCCTTCTTGCGCTTGCGCTCGGCGGTGGGCTTCTCATAGAACTCTCGCGCGCGCAAGTCGGTCAGCAGGCCGAGTTTTTCGATGGTGCGCTTGAAGCGGCGAAGGGCTACGTCAAAGGGCTCGTTTTCTTTAATACGGACGGTCGTCATTGAATGTTGGTTTTCCGAAATGTGCGCTCAGAGGGGATGCGGGAAGATCAGGCCTGCACACCATCAACGCGAAAGCACCCACCTGTAACTAGTATTTGGCCGGCGGGGCAATGCCAATAAAGACTGCAATTATAGCCTTTTACAAGGCCTGCGCGCAGGCAAATCCACTCGCCCAGGCCCACTGAAAGTTGTAGCCCCCCAGCCAGCCGGTCACGTCCACCGCCTCGCCGATAAAATACAGCCCAGGTTGCTTGGACTCCATCGTCTGGCTGGACACATCGCGCGTGTCCACGCCGCCCGCAGTGACTTCGGCCTTGGCGTAGCCCTCGGTGCCGGTGGGCATCAGCTCCCAGGCCGACAGACGGGCAGCCAGCGCGGACAGCGCCTTGTCCGAGGCCTCGGCAATGGGGCGCTGCCACGCGGCATCTTGGCTCACCCAAGCTTCGGCCAGACGTGAAGGCACCAGCCCAGCTAACTCATTGACGATGAGTTTGCGTGAGCTGAGCTTGGCTTGGGCCAGGGTGGCAACTAGGTCCACTTGCGGTGCGAGGTTGATGCGGATCGGTGTGCCCGGCTTCCAGTAGCTCGATATTTGCAACACCGCCGGGCCGGACAGGCCCCGGTGCGTGAAGAGCAGGTCTTCTGCAAAGCTGACGCGCTCTTTTTTGCTGCCCGTCTCGATCAACACCGGCAACGCCAAACCCGCCAGCCCCGTGTAGGGGGCCCAAGCCGCACCGTCAAACGTTAAGGGCACCAGGGCTGGGCGCGGGGCCACCATGCGCAGGCCGAATTGCTGGGCTATACGGTAGCCAAAATCCGTTGCGCCGATCTTGGGGATGGACAAGCCACCCGTGGCCACCACCACGGCACGGGTTTTGATGAGACTCCTGTCGCTATCAATTTCGTAGCTTGCTGTGGGCGTCTCATCTAGTCTAGAAGCACAAAACCTTATTTTTTTAACGCTGCAGGGCTGCCAGCGCGTGACATTGCCCTTGTCGCACTCGCGCAGCAGCATCTGGATCAGGTCGTCTGCGGAGCGGTCGCAAAACAACTGGCCTTTGTGCTTTTCATGAAAGGCGATGCCGTGGCTTTGCAGCAGGGCCATGAAGTCTTGCGGCGTGTAGCGCGACAGGGCCGAGCGGCAGAAGTTGGGGTTGTCGCTGATGAAGTGCTTTTGCGGGGCGCGCGGGTCGAGGTCTCGGTTGGTGAAGTTGGCCCGACCACCGCCCGAGATGCGGATTTTTTCGGCCAGCTTGGGGCTGTGGTCTAGCAGCAGTACTTTCAGGCCACGCTGGCCCGCCACACCGGCGCAAAAAAGACCGGCAGCACCGGCCCCAATCACGACCACATCCACACTCACGGCATCATTTTTTCCCATGCCCCGGAGTGTAGGGCTTGCTCTTGGGCGTGATGCCCGGGCTGAGCCATGCGGGCCAGACCGCTCAACACGTCCCCCACCACGATCACGCAGGGGCTGGCAAACTTTTCGTGCACCAGGCTGGTGCGCATCTCGGCCAGTGTGGTGACGACATGGCGCTGTGTGGGCAAGGATGCGTTCTGGATCAACGCCACCGGCGTGTCGAGTGACAGGCCGGTCAGCAGACCGTCTTGAATCAGCTGTGCACCCCGTACACCCATGTAAATCACCAGCGTCAGCTTGGCTTGGTGGGCTGTTGCGGCGATGGACGACCAGTCGAGCGCTTCGCCGCCCGGTTTGGCATGTCCGGTGAGGAAGATCACGCCCTGGGCATGGTCGCGGTGCGTGAGCGGCACACCCAGCGAGGTGACGGCGGCCAGGCCGGCAGTGATGCCGTTGATGACCGTCACCGCAATGCCTGCGGCCTGCAGATGCGCCACCTCTTCGCCGCCCCGGCCAAAGATAAACGGATCGCCGCCTTTGAGGCGCACCACCTGCTCACCCTCGCGCACGGCGGTGATCATCAGTTTTTCAATAAAAGCTTGCGGCGTGGACTTGCAGCCGCCGCGTTTGCCCACATGCACGATGCGCGCTGTGGGCGAGGCGTAGGCCACGATGGCGTCGCTGACCAAGTCGTCCACCAGCAGCACCGTGGCGGCCTGGATGGCCTTCAAAGCCTTGAGCGTGATGAGCTCGGGGTCGCCTGGGCCCGCACCTACGAGGGTGCAGTTTCCCAAAATTTGAGGGGTTTTCATACAACGGGCTCCAAACTTGCAGTCATGATCTGAGGGATCAAACGCAAGATGTGTGCCACCTGTTGCGCAATCGGGGCGGGGACTGGGCTGCGACCGGCGAGCACTTCACGTGTGTAATGCGCCGTGCTGACCGCGTCGATGGCCGACGGCAGCTCGGGCAGGGTGGCCAAGGTGCCGCTCTGCGTCTCTTGCAGCAACACCCGCTGACCGGCCACAAAGGCCTCCATGCGCGGGTGGCGGCGCGCATCGGCCACGGATTCACCTTCGGTGCCGCGCAGGAGCAGCGCGTCGGACTTCATCAATTCAAAGGTTTCTGCCATGGAGACGGCGTACTCCGGGTGCGTGTAGCTGCTCACGATCAAGCTCTTGCCCGCCACCGGGTTCATCAGCTTGACCAGGCTGTGCGCCGGGTTGCGCAAGCCCACCACGCGGCGCACCTCCAGCAGGCGCTGCAAACTGGGGCAGAGCAGGGTGGTGGGGGCAAAAACGACCTCACCACTTGCTATCTCTTTGGTAGCTGCTTGTGCATGTATTTCAAGGGCTTCAAGCACATGGGATGCATCAACTGCGCGTGATTCGGTGGCTGTGCCGTGCACCAGCACACCCAAGCCTTCACGCGCCAACAGCAGCGCCAGCAAAGGCGTGAGCAAGGGCAGCTTGCGCGCCCCGTTGTAGCTGGGGATCACGACGATGGGCTGCTGCGGCTGGGCCGAGAAGTGCTGCATGCGCAGCGCGGTAGCATCCAGAAAGCCCGCCATCTCTTCGGGTGTTTCGCCCTTGATGCGCATGGCCAAGCAAAACGCGCCTATCTCCAGATCCGTCACCGTGCCATCGAGCACCTGTCCAAACAAATCCGCAGCCTGCTCACGCGTGATGGAACGCGCGCCCTGCTTGCCGCGCCCGATGATTTTGATGTATTGACCTATGCCCATGGCCTGATTTTCAACGATGTTGGATGACTTGGGGTAATAAGCTTAAGGGGCAGTGCGCTACTCCCTCGGTGCCCCGGAATCCCGAACGATGGCCTCATAGCGCTTGATCTCCGTCACGACAAACTTCGCAAAATCAGGCGCGCTGCCACCGGCAATCTCAGCCCCCATCTCGTGCAGCTTGTTGCGAATCTCCGGGGTTTGCAGCAACTGGTTGAACTCTTTGTTGAGCCGGTTCACCACCTCGGTGGGTGCGTTGGCGGGCAGCATCAGGCCGTACCAGGCAGAGGCGACCATGGGCACACCCGCCTCCTTGAAAGTGGGCACGTTGGGCAAGACCGCCAGCCGCTTATCAGTCGCCACGGCAATGGGGCGCAGCAAGCCGCCCCGGATGCTGCCCAGTGACCCGGTGTCGATCATCATGTCAATGTGCCCGGCGATCAGGTCTTGCGCCGCCGGGCCGCTGCCCTTGTAGGGCACATGGCGAATGTCAATGCCCGCCGCCGTCTTGAACTGCGCACCGGCCAGGTGTTGCGACCCACCGATGCCTGCTGATCCATAGGTGAACTGGCCGGGCTTGCTGCGGCCTGCATCGACGATGTCTTTCAATGAATGCCACGGTGACTTGTTGGGCACCACCATCACGTTCGGAATAGCGCACAGCAAGACCACCGGGGTGAAGTCCTTGATCGGGTCAAAGCCCTGCTTGGCGTAGAGGTGCGGCCCCGCTGCTTGGGTGGAGCTGGTGGTCAGCAGCAAGGTGTAGCCGTCGGGTTTTTCTTTCACAAAGGCCTGGGTGCCGATGTTGCCGCCCGCGCCGCCTTTGTTCTCCACCACCACTGGCACGCCCACGTTTTGCGACAGGGCTTGCGCCAGCGTGCGTCCGATCTGGTCGGTGGCTCCGCCGGGTGCCCAGGGGACGATCAGCTTGATGGGTTTGTCGGGGTAGGTCTGGGCGAAAGAGACGAAGGGCAGGCACAGGCACAAGCCGAGCGCGAAGAGCAGGGTTTGACTTGACTGATACTTGGTGAGTGACATGGTAAGTGGTCTCCAAAATCCAGACTTGATTCAGACGTGAATAGTGCACTTGATGCGCGCCAAGGTCTCATCCACCCACGGCGCGGTGTAGCTGCCGGATTGAATGTTGGCCATCATGGTTGCCTCCACCACGCCTTTGGCCAACGTGGCAGCGTAAACGGTTTGCACTTGCTCAAAGGGCACGCACAAGACGCCATCGTCATCGCCGATCACCAGGTCGCCCGGTGCGATCACCATGCCGTCGATGGCAATCGGGGTGTTGATCTCGCCAGGCCCATCTTTGTAGGGCCCCCGGTGCGTCACGCCCGCCGCAAACACGGGGAAGCTGTCGGCCCGCAAGACGCGGGCATCGCGTATGGCGCCATAAATCACGATGCCCGCCAGACCGCGTGCCTTGGCCATGGCGGTCATGATTTCGCCAAACAGGGAGTTCGTCAGATCGCCGCCGCCATCCACCACGATCACATCACCCGGTACGGCAAGCTCCAGCGCCTTGTGAATCATCAGGTTGTCACCGGGGCGCACCCGCACCGTCAGGGCCGGCCCGGCCATGGGCGTGCCATCGTGCATAGGTCGGAGGTTGGGCCCGCCATGGAACATGCGTGACATGCAGTCGCTCACGTTGGCAACGGGTAGCGATAAAAATTGTTGAGCCTGTGCCAGGCTTACAGCACGCTCGCGGGGGCGGATTTGAAGACCGAGCATGGCGTTTCCTTGAGTTGCTTATTTCTTCGGGTCGGCACTTCCCGCGATTGCTTTGACGCCGCTTGCAGCGACATCAACCGTGGTTTCAACCATCGTGGCCGCGACCTTGACCGTTGTGGCCACGACAGAGACGGCAGCGTCTGCAACGGCCACGACGGAGCAGGCGCTGCAAAGCAGGCAGAGCAGACAGGGGGTAAGCAGATGGCGCATGGTCAGAATTTGACTTGAAGAGGTAAGAGGTTTCGACCAGCTCAGCCCAAATGGAATTGTGCTTGTTCGGTGCGCTAGGCCACGATCACCGTAGCCGTGTCGCCACGGGCCGCAATGACGCCAATCTCAAACACCTGCTCACCCGCATCGCGCAAGGTCGTGGCTGTCGCGGCGGCGTTGGCCGCGTCCACCACCACCACCATGCCGATGCCGTTGTTGAAGGTGCGGTTCATCTCGATGTCGTCAATGCCGGCCGTGGCCTGTAGCCAGGCAAACAGTTCGGTCTGGGGCCAGCTGCCCTTGCGCAGATGAGCGGCCGTGCCTTCCGGCAGCACGCGGGGGATGTTCTCTAGCAGGCCGCCGCCGGTGATGTGGGCCAAGGCTTTGATGGGATGCGCCGCCAGCGCCGCCAGCACGTTTTTCACGTACAGGCGGGTGGGGGCCATGATGGCTTGTTTGAAGGGTTGGCCGTCCAGCGTGGCGGGCAAGTTCGCCCCGGCACGGTCAATGCACTTGCGCACCAGGCTAAAGCCGTTGGAGTGCACGCCGCTGGACTTCAGGCCCAGCACCACGTCGCCCGGCTTCACGCTCTGGCCGGTCAGGATTTTTGATTTTTCAACCGCGCCGACGCAAAAGCCCGCCAGGTCGTACTCGCCCGCCGGGTACATGCCGGGCATCTCGGCTGTTTCGCCGCCAATCAACGCGCAGCCGGAGAGCTCGCAGCCTTTGGCGATGCCGCCCACCACGGCAGCGGCGGTGTCCACATCGAGCTTGCCGCAGGCAAAGTAGTCGAGGAAGAACAGCGGCTCAGCCCCTTGCACCAGTACGTCGTTCACACTCATAGCCACCAGGTCGATGCCCACCGTGTCGTGCATGGCCCACTCAAAAGCCAGCTTGAGCTTGGTGCCCACGCCGTCCGTGCCGCTCACCAGCACGGGTTCTTTGTAGCGCTTGGGCACTTCGAACAGGGCGCCAAAGCCGCCAATGCCGGCCAGCACGCCTTCGCGCATGGTTTTTTTGGCCAGGGGTTTGATGCGCTCCACCAGGGCGTCACCGGCGTCAATGTCAACGCCAGCGTCTTTGTAGGAGAGGGGGGAGGTAGAGGTCAATGTGGTCATGAGAAAGCTCAAGGGGCGGTCACTGGGAGGGCGGGAGTCGGCCCGTGCCGCAGACCCCGATAGAATTTGCCTTGATTTTAAGGGTTTCGGCCTGGTTCATTTCCGCAAGCCACACGCAAGCCACTTATCTATGCCATTTACCTCTTCCAAAAAAACTGCAGCCTCCTGGGCCCTCATCGCCCTGAGCTTGGTGCTGGCCTTTTGGCTGCTGGCGCCGGTGCTGACGCCGTTTCTGGTGGCGGCCGTGCTGGCCTATGCGCTGACGCCGCTGGTGGACAAGCTGGACACGTTGTGGCACGGGCGCGTACCGCGCTTGCTGGCGGTCGTGGTGGTGGAGCTGGTTTTTGTCCTGGCCGTTTTGGGTCTGCTTTTGCTGATGGTGCCC
>JANPNG010000023.1:0-4260 GCA_031427355.1 Hylemonella sp. | reverse complement strand
CATGGTGGTGGTCAGCGGGTAGGTGATCTGGTTCTCAACAATGCGCGGTGCTTGGCCAGGGTAGGTGGTGCGGATGATGACTTGCACATCCGACAGGTCGGGTAAGGCATCCAGCGGTGTCTTGAGTACGCTGTACCCACCCCAGGCGCTGACCATCACGGTCGCCAGCAGCACAAGAAAACGGTTGTGAATCGACCAGCGGATCAGGCGAGCGATCATGGTTTGCTCCCAGCCGGTTTGGCTGTGGTCGTCATGGGCTCAGGGGCCAGGGGGCTGATGCGGGTGATTTGCGGCAAACCTTCCGCGTCCATGTAAAACTCAAAGCTGACCCTGTCGCCAGGCTCCAGCTCACGCGGTTTGCCACCGGCGGGCAACTTGAAGTCCATGGTCATCGCACCCCATTTGAGCGAGGCAATCGGCCCGTGGGACAGGGTGATACTTTCCTTGTCGATAGCCTCAACCTTGGCTTCGCCGACATGGCGCGGTGCGATGTTGACCTGGCCCGGCTTAGGCTCACCGTTCAGCCGTGCTTCCACGCCTTTGAGGCTGGCTTCCGAGTCGATCAGGAACTGTGACGACACCACCACCCGTTGTCCGACCTGCAAGCCGCGTTTGATCTCGGTTTGGCCATGGCTCTCGATACCCGTTTCCACCTCGACGGGACGAAACTTGCCTTTATCCTCGGCCAGCATCACCAGCACGCGCTTGCCCGTTTGGATCACCGCCTCTGTCGGAATGAGCAGCGACTTGCGAGCCCGCGTGTCCATGAACTGCATGTTGACGAACATTCCGGGCACCAGCACGTAGCCGGGGTTAGCCAGCTCCACGCGGGCTTTCAGGGTACGGGTGGCGGCGTTCACCTCGGGCAACAGGGCTTGCACCGTGCCGCGCAAAACTGTGCCGGGGGCGGCGGCGCTGTTGGCTTGCACTTGGATGCCGGGGCGAATCAAGGCGGCTTGGCTCTCGGGCACTTCGGCATTAGCCCACACGCTGCCGAGCCCGTTGATACGGAACAGCGTGACACCGGGCATCACGGTCATGCCTTCTCGCGCCAGTAGCTCCGCGACCACGCCGCCAATCGGTGCGGTGAGGGTGATGCGTGTCAAGACCTTGCCGCTGCTCTCCACCCCCCGAATCTGCTCCTCGCTCATGCCGATCTGGCGCATGCGCTGACGGGCCGCATCGACCAGAGCGACCAGGTCGGTGCCTTGCATACGCCGCACCGAGAGGAATTCTTCTTGCGCGGCAATCCAGTCTGGCACGTAGAGGTCAGCCAGCGCCTGCCCTTTTCTGACGCGGTCCAGCGTGGCGCGCACGTGCAGGCGTTCGATGAAACCCGTGGCGCGCGCTTGCACAAAGGCTTGGTCGCGCTCGTTGAAGGCGATGTTGCCCACAGCAGAAACTTGGAGCGACAGCGTTCCCTCTGTCACTTCGGCTGTGCGCACGCCCAGATTTTGCTGAACGCGCGGGCTGACCGTGACCTGGCTTGCTTCACTGCCGTCGCCTCCGTCATTGCCTTGGGCATAGACCGGCACCAGCATCATGTCCATAAAAGGCGACTTGGCGGGGCGGTCGAATTTATTGCCCGGCACCATCGGGTCTTGGTAGTACAGCACCTTGCGCCCGGTGGCAGGGTCCAGGTCTCCGGCCTTGATGCCTTGGTCGATATGGCGGCGCGTGGCTGCTTCGCCTTCGGCCATGGTTTGGGGGATCACGCCAGGGCTGGCAGGTCGCTGTGCATCCGCCGCTGCGCTGGGTTTGGCAGCATTGGCACCCTCCGCCATGCCCTTCTGCATACCCATTTCGTACATGCCGAAGGCCAAAGCAGCCAGCACGCCGACCAGAGCAAGGGCAGCGATAAGTCCCCTCATTTTTTGATTGCGTTTCATAATGCGTCCACGGTTATGGTTTGGCTCTTGCTGCGTCTTGCGCATCGGGAGCCAGGTAAGTGAGTTGCGCCCATAAGCGGGCCGTTTCCATCTCCAGGCGCAGGCGCTCCAGGCCTGTGTCAATCTCAGCGCGCCTGGCCTCCAGCACTGTGCTTAAGCTTGCGCCTGCGCTGACGCCCCCTCGGTACGCGGCCAATGCGGCGCGCGTGCGTTCTGCGCTCAAGGGGAGAAAGGTTTCGTCATAGCGTTTGAGCCTTGCTAGGTTGCTCTGCCACTCGTGCAGCATGGCGCGCACCTCGGCCACATGGGCTCGCAGGGCGTCTTCACGTTCAGCGCCGATTTGGGCCAGCGTGGCCAGCTTGGCCGCCAGCTCACGGTCTTGGCGCTTCTTTTGATCCCACTGCAACGGGAGAGACAGGTTGATGGAAACCATGTCCGAGTAGGCCGGACCTCTTTGGCTGGCCATGAGCTCAAGGCTCCAATCGGCATTCTTGTTGGCGCGCGCCAGTTCGGCATCGGCCAGCGCCACGGCCTCCTGCTTGTCCATCACGGCAATTTGCGGGTGATGCAAGAGCTCGGACTCCAGCTTGGCTTCATTCAAACGCACCGCGTCCAGCCTGGGGAGGTCGGCCAGAGGCTGTTCTGACGCCACGCCTATCCAGCGGGCCACTTGCGCCTTGCCCGTGACCCCTTGGCGCTGTGCCATGGCCACACGGTCGTCCATTTGCGCCGCCATAGAGCGGGCGGCAAACACCTCAGCTTGCGCCCCACGCCCAGCCCGGTAGGCGGCATCGGCGGCATCGATTTGGAGCCGGGTTTCATCTCGCTGACGCATCAGCAAAGCCAGCATCCGCTCCTGGTAATGGCGCTCCAACCAAGCCACAGCGGCCTGGGTCTGCACCTGGTTTTGGACGAGCGTGCGCCTGGCTTCGGCAATTTCTGCTTCTTTGTCAGAGCGGATGCCGCGTGCCCGGCGTTTGTCCTCGCGCGTGAGCTCCTGCATCACACCGACTGAGCGCATGGTCATGAAGTCACGCGTCAGGCTAAAGCGGTCTTCCCCATTGATGGGGAGATTGTTAACGCCGAATTTCAACACCGGGTCAGGCAGCTGAGCCGCCGCCACCGCCATGTCGCGGGCCGCACTGGCCTGCAAACGCCCGGCGACCATCAGGCGTGACTGGGAGACGGCCAGTTGCACCGCCGCCGTCAAAGTGAGAGACGCTGCATCAGCCGCCACAGCGAGACAAGACACAGATGAGGCCGCTGCCAGCAGCACACTGCGAATAAAGATTGAGACCATGGAAGTCCTCCGCGAGCGTCATAAAGACGGGAACGCTCAAGGCCTTGGTCGCAGATCAAATTGACATGGCAACGCAGCCCGAGCCCAGCGCAAAGCCGGGCGGGTTTTATAGGCGGAAGACTTGGTGAACGAGGTACAGGGGTGGACTGCCAGGTGGCCGCACCGTGGCGTAGACCACAGGGACTATTTGACTTAGCGACTCCAACACGGGTTGCAAAATCCAGATCAGCGACCACTGCACGGCCCAGCTTGGCAGTTGCAGGTCTGCACTGTTCTGAGTGTTGGACGACTGCGATCCCGATTCGCAATGGGCTTTGCACAGATGGGGCTGGGCTGGATCCATGGCGCTGGCGGCCATGGCTTCGCAGTCCACCATGCTCACCATCGCTTCATCTGTCATCAGGTTGGATGCTTTAACGCCTTGTGGACAGACGTAGGCGGCGACGGCCATTTGAGAAAACAACAGGCACACCGCCACAAGAGCGGCGATCCAGGTGCGGGTTGATTTAGCTTTGCACATGGACGCACTTTATCAGCGCAAGCGCCTGTGCCAGATCCGCCTGTAGATCAGCCACCGCTTCAAGCCCAGCCGAGAATCGAACCAGATGGCCGGGTGCCAGGTGCGCAGGCCAGGTCGCGCGCATGGTGCTCAAGTCGTAAGGCACGACCAGACTCATGGGGCCGCCCCAGCTGTAGCCGATCTTGAATAGACGCAGGGCATCGCAAAAAGCATCGACCTGCGCAACCGTGTATTTCGGATCGAGAAGGATGCTGAACAGCCCCGCCGCGCCCCCCTCGGCGTTTTTGCACAGCGCCTGCCAATGGGCGTGGCCGGGGGAGCCGGGCAACGCCGGGTGCAGCACTTGCACAATCTCAGCTTGCCCTTGACACCACTGTGCCAGCACGCGCGCGCTACGGTCATGCGCTTCATAACGCAAGGCCATGCTGGGCAAAGCGCGCAAGATCGTCTCGACATCGTTGATGCCAATGCCAAAACCCAGACGCATGCGTGAGAGTTTGAGCCGGATGTGCAGTGCCTCGTCTCGCGTGATGACGCTGCCCATGAGCACG
>JANPNG010000022.1:0-2703 GCA_031427355.1 Hylemonella sp. | reverse complement strand
GCGCTCTTGGGTCGCCTGCCGCACCGCGCCTGGCTCGCCCCCCCCAGCGTGGCGGACTTTGCGGCGGTGGAGCAGGCCTTGCGCGCCACCCAGGCCTGGCAATGGCGCGACCGCACGCTGGGCCAGCTTTCGGGCGGTGAGCGCCAGCGCGTGTTGCTGGCGCGCGCCCTGGCCGTTGAAGCGCAGGTGCTGCTGATGGACGAGCCGCTGGCCAATCTCGATCCACCCCATCAAGTGGACTGGCTGATGCTGGTGCGTGAGCTGGTGGCAAGCGGAAAAACCGTAGTCAGCGTGCTGCATGAGATCTCGCTCGCACTGCTGGCCGATGAGCTGGTGGTGATGAGCGCTGGCCGAATAAGCCATCATGGCCTGTGCACCGACGTGGCCACGCACCGGGCGCTGGAGCAGGTGTTTGATCAGCGCATTGAAATTGCGGCACTGCGGGGGCAGTGGGTTGCCCTGCCAAAAACTTCTTTTCTGTAAACTCTGCGAACTGGTTTTGGGGTGTTCCCTTCATTGAGACAGCATGGGAAAACGCGTTAATCAGCTCGCACCTGATTCGGCTTCGCATTCGCGACGTCAGAATTGATCCTTACTTTTTAGCGCTTTTTTTATGACGTTGCCGGGAAAAATGAAAATCCAAAAATGGAGCAATGGCGGAGTTCAACCTGAAATTAGTCAACCTGCTGTAAAGGCGCTTATTGTGCCAATCCTGCCGCTACCTGCACAGCATGAAATACGTCGTTTGATATTGGAAGCCAGGCGACTACGCGCCACCTCTGAAAACTTGCTTGAAGCCGCCAAACGCGCCGTAGAAATCGCCATCGAACAAGACGAGGTCGCAGGCATGGCGTACCTGGCAAGTGAAGGGGAGTGGGCATGAACCTTGAAAACGTCAAAAGAATTTTCATCATTGCTGGCCCCAACGGCGCAGGGAAAACTACCTTTGCCTGCGAATTTTTACCTGATGAAGCGGGGTGTTTGCATTTTGTCAACGCCGACTTGATTGCCGCTGGCTTGTCACCTTTCGCACCGGAGGCGGCAGCCTTTCAGGCGGGACGTCTGATGCTTACGCAAATTGCCGATCACGTCGCGCAAGGGCGCAGCTTTGCGCTGGAAACCACGCTTTCAGGTTTGGGTTATGCGCGCCAGATTCCGCAATGGCGCTCATCTGGCTACGCGGTTTCCCTGCATTTTTTAGCATTGCCCAATGCCGAAATGGCGATTGAGCGCGTAGCGCAGCGGGTTCGCCAAGGTGGGCATAACATTCCTGAATCGGTCATACGCCGCCGCTTCGCGTCGGGCCAAGCCAATTTGTCGCGCTATTGCGCGCTGGTGGATGACTGGGATGTGTACGACAACAGCGGCCCCAAGCCAATATTGATGAGTGAAAGGACCATGTGATGAATCTCAATCCACCTCCTAATCCAGTCGTTTTTCCAGACCGAAAGCAGGTAACGGCGGCACTGGAACGTGCCGCTGAGCGTGCGCGAATCATTGCCGAGCAAACGGGCACAAAGTTGATCGTGATTCCGCAGCCGACCCCAGCGCCCGTTACTTCAAAAAAATCCTGATGAGCTTGACTGAATGACCGCCAAAGCCGTCATGGTGCTGGGCACCACCAGTGGCGCGGGCAAGAGCTGGCTGGCGACGGCCTTGTGCCGTTACTACGCACGCCAGGGGCTCAAAGTCGCGCCTTTCAAGGCACAGAACATGAGTAACAACGCCAGGGTGGTAGAGGGGGGCGAAATCGGCAGTGCGCAGTACTTTCAAGCCCTAGCCGCCAACGCCGAGCCCGAAGTCCGCATGAACCCGCTGCTGCTCAAGCCCGAGCGTGACACGCACAGCCAGGTGATCTTGCTGGGGCAAGTCAATGCCGAACTCACGGGCATGGCTTGGCGTGCGCGCAGCGAGGCGGTGTGGCCGGTGGTGGCCCAGTCGCTGGACGCGCTGATGGCCGAAAACGACGTGGTGGTGATCGAGGGTGCCGGGTCACCGGCGGAGATCAATCTCTCAAGCAGTGACATCGTCAACCTGCGCGTGGCGCGCCATGCCAAGGCGCAGTGCCTGCTGGTGACCGACATTGACCGGGGCGGGGCGTTTGCGCACCTCTACGGCACCTGGGCTTTGCTGCCCGAGGCGGATCGGGGTTTGATTCGTGGCTTTGTGCTCAACAAGTTCCGTGGCGATGCGGCGCTGCTGGCCCCCGCGCCGCAGATGCTGCAAGACCTGACCGGTGTGCCCACCGTGGCGACACTGCCCATGTGGTGGCAGCACGGCCTTCCCGAGGAAGATGGTGTGTTCGATGAACGAAGCACGGCAAGCGGCAGCACCATCACCCTCACGGTGGCGGTTGTGGTCTATCCTCGAATCAGCAACCTCGATGAATTTCAGTCTCTCAAAAACATCCCCGGCGTGCGCCTGAAGTGGGTGCGCAGCGCAGCAGAATTGGCCGGTGCGGACTGGGTCATCCTGCCCGGCTCCAAGCACACCAGTGGCGACCTGACTTGGCTGCGCTCGCAGGGGCTGGACCGCGGCATTGCCGAGCATGCGCAGCGGGGAGGGGCGGTGCTGGGCATTTGCGGTGGCTTGCAAATGCTGGGCGAGGCGTTGATTGATCCCCATGGCATTGAGCACGCCTACCTGGGCAACGCGCCGGGCCTGGGCCTGTTGCCGTTGGTCACGGTGTTTGAGGCGGACAAG
>JANPNG010000021.1:0-3220 GCA_031427355.1 Hylemonella sp. | reverse complement strand
CTCAATGGCTGGATTTCCAACTACGTGCTGCTGGATGAAAACGCCTCGCAAGAGGCCAAAGCCAGCTACCCCTTGAGTCAGGCCAAAATTGTGGTGAGCGACATCCCCGGTTCACCGGGCGCGTACCGTGCCGTTGTCTTTTTGCGCCCGCATTTCCAGTTGGAAGAACTGAGCACCTCGATGCGTCTGGTGGTTCATCTGCCCACTTGATGTGGCCTCAAATACATCATGGTTTTCACTAGCTCACTTGCAGCACGCTGACTGCTAGACTGTTTTGCCCGCCTTTGCCGATATCAAACCTTTGGGGCGCAGGGCGGGATTCCAGCCAAACTAACAATCGGAGACTTCCATGACCCTTAAAAAACTCAGTTCGCTCTTTGCTGTCACCGCCTTCTGGTGCCTGTCGGGTGCCGCACAGGCGCAAGTACCGCAGTACGGGGCCAACATCAGCCACGAGCAGGCGCGCAAGGCTTTGGCCGGGGCGATTGCCGACGCGCGCAAGCAAAACCTGCCCATGGCCGTCACCGTGGTGGACAACGCGGGCCAGCTGGTCGCGTTCGAGCGCATGGACAACACCCAAACAGCCAGCATCGCCGTGTCGCAGGACAAGGCTGTGTCAGCCGCAATCTATCGCCGTTCGACCAAGGTGTTTCAGGATGCGCTGGCGGCTGCTGGTGCGGGCCTGCGCATCTTGACGCTGCGCGGGGCCAGCGCCGTCGAAGGCGGTCTGCCCATCATGCTGGACGGCAAGGTCGTCGGCGGCATCGGTGTCTCCGGCGGCAGTGCCGAGCAAGACGGCGTGGTGGCCAAGGCCGGTCTGGACGCGCTGGCCAAGTAAGACATTGCAGATTTGAGCGGCCCCAACACCGCTGTAGGTGGTGTTGGGGTGCTTCATCACCTCACACCACTTCGGCACGCGGACGTCCGCGTGGCCGAAGCCTCACTTTGATTTTGCAAAGGTTGATGACGAGGTGAATAAATCGACCCTATCCGTGATGACCCCATCCGTGCCCAAGTCCTGCAGGCGCTGAACGGCTCGCTTGCCGTTGACGGTGTAGCTCAGGCAGCGCAGGCCTGCGCTTTGGGCCAGGGTGACGCTGGACTTGTCCCACAGGCTGTGTCGGCACACCACGGCCACGCAGCCCAGGGAGAGGGCGGTTTCCAGCCAGCCGCGCCCTAAGTTGCCCAACAGCAGTCCGCGTGGCAGGTGGGGAGCGGCGGCTTTCGCACCCTCCAGCGCCGCCACACTAAACGAGGTGAGCAAGGGCGGCACGGCTGCGTTTTGCCACAGACGTGCGGCCTGGCGGGCGACCACGTCACCGGTGTGGCGATCGGTGCCGGGTGTGGGTTTGATCTCGATATTGAGAGCGTAATCACCTGTCAGGCAAAACTGTGCGATGGCGTCCAGCGTGGCGACAGGCTCGCCTTTGAAGTGGCTGGAATGCCAAGCGCCTGCATCCAGTTGGCTCAGTGTCTGCCAGGGATGCTTACCCGCCACCCTGCTGGACTTCGGACCGAGGAGGGCGGTAGCGTTGGTGGTGCGCTTGAGTGTTCTGTCGTGCATCAAAAAGGGCACACCGTCGCTGGAGAGTTTGACGTCGCATTCGAACATGCGGTAGCCGTAGCCCGCACCCACACGAAACGCCGCCAGGGTGTTCTCGGGGGCGAGCTTGCCCGCACCCCGGTGGGCGATCCAGCGCGGGTAGGGCCAGTGTTCTGGCGTAACGATTGGGCTTACGGGCTGGCTCATAAGTCGACTTATAGGCGCTTGCCCGTGGCCTCGTCAAACCAGTGCAGTCGATCAGGGCGGGCGGTGATGTGCAGCGCTGAGCCGATGGCGGGAGCTATGCCCTGCTCTTCTTCGGTGCGCACAATGATCTGTTCGCCGTCCAGCCGGGTGTAGAGCAGGCGCTCGGCACCCAGCATCTCCACCGCCTCGACCTGCACCGTCCAGCCCGCCGCTGTGGGCTGAGCGCTGATTTGCAGGTGTTCGGGGCGCACGCCCAGGATGGCTCCGGCACGCCCGTGCGGCGCGCTGCGCAGCAGGTTCATGGGCGGCGAGCCGATGAAGCTGGCGACAAAGGTGGAGGCGGGCCGGTGGTACACCTCTTCGGGTGTGCCGAACTGCTCCATCACGCCTGCGTTCATCACCATCATGCGCTGGGCCAGCGTCATGGCCTCGACCTGGTCGTGTGTGACGAAGAGCGAGGTGATGCCCAACTCGCGGTGCAGTTTTTGGATCTCCAGCCGGGTCTGGGCGCGCAGCTTAGCGTCCAGATTAGAGAGTGGCTCATCAAACAAAAACACCTGCGGCTGGCGCACGATGGCGCGCCCCATGGCCACGCGCTGGCGTTGGCCACCGGAGAGTTCACGTGGCTTGCGTTGCAGATAGGGCGCGAGCTCCAGAATGGCAGCGGCCTTGTCCACGCGCGCCTTGATTTCGTCTTTGGGTACTTTGGCAATCTTCAGGCCGTAGGCCATGTTGTCGAAGACGCTCATGTGCGGGTAGAGCGCGTAGTTCTGGAACACCATGGCGATGTCGCGCTCGGCCGGCTCTAGCTGGTTGACGACGCGGGGGCCGATGGAGATGTCACCCGAGGTGATTTCCTCTAGCCCGGCCACCATGCGCAGCAGGGTGGATTTGCCGCAGCCCGAGGGGCCGACGATGACGATGAACTCGCCATCGGCAATAGAGGCGCTGACGCCGTGGATGACGGGGTTGGCGCTTTTGCCGTGGCCGTAGCGTTTGAAGACCTTGTTTAAAGTGATTGAGGCCATAAATTATTGAGTGCTCTGGAATTCACGACGCCTATGGATTTTTGTACGCCCCGGCACTTGGGGTGAGTAGCTACGCGAATGTCCCCCGCCCTTCGGGCTCCTCCTTGATTTCGCTACGTCACTCACCCCAAGCGCCGAGGCAGCGAGCATGGTCGTTGTGCGGTGGTTGAATACCCGCGAAGAAGCCAGATGGACAAAGAACGGGAGGCGCTTCATTTTTCGGTGTCCACTAAACCTTTGACGAACCATTTTTGCATCAGCACCACCACTGCAGCAGGCGGCAGCATGGCCAGAATGGCGGTGGCCATGACGACGTTCCACTGCATGTCCGAGTCGCCCCCGGAAATCATACGTTTGATGCCGATGACCACCGGGTACATGTTCTCGTTGGTGGTGACCAGCAGGGGCCAGAGGTACTGGTTCCAGCCGTAGATGAACTGGA
>JANPNG010000020.1:0-17085 GCA_031427355.1 Hylemonella sp. | reverse complement strand
GTTGTGCTGTAGGAAGAGAAGACGGTTGTGCCGTAGGAATAGATGAAGGTTGTTCTGTTAGGCAATGATGAATTTGTGATGTAGGTTGTGCTGTAGGAAGAGAAGAAGGTTGTGTCGTAGGTATAGATGAAGGTTGTGCTGTAGGAAGAGAAGAAGGTTGTTCTGTTAGACAATGCCACGTTGACCAGCAGCTTGTCCCAGATCGTGCCCATGATGTTGGCGCTGACGATGGTGTCCAGCCCGGCCGCATTAAAGGTGTCGGCAATGCGCTGCACACGCGCCGTGATGCGACCGTCCAGCTCACCGATATGCGTGTCTTTGCCAATGGTGCCCACCAGCACATGACCGGGGCCTAACTGAGAGCCCCCGGCGTAGGTCTTGCCTGCCAGCACACGCTCCCGACCCACGATGTCAGCCAAAATATCTTCATGGCCGAGGCCGTTTTGCAGCGACATCACCACCGTGTCCGGCCCCAGCAAACAGGTAGCCGACTGCATGGCCTGCGCGGTGTGAAACGACTTGACCAGCACGACCACCAGATCGACCGCGCCAGAGTCCATGCTGACCCCTTGCGCCGTGGTGGTGGCGTGCACGGCCACCGTGCGATCCACACCCGCGCCGTCACGCAAGATCAGGCCACGACGCGTCATGGCGTCCACCTGCGCCGCATTGCGGTTGATCAGCCAGACCTCATGGCCCGCCTCGGTCAACACACCGCCGAGGGCACAGCCCAGGGCACCTGCGCCCAAGATACAAATTTTCAAAAGACAACTCCCCAAAGAACAGCTTGAAAGACAGAGACGGATTTTGCCAATTGGCCATCATTGCGTCTATGCCATAACAGCAATATTATTCATTGCCTCATGAAATAATGGGGCGCCATGACGAACCACGACCCCACCCTGCTCGACATCAAGCTGCTGCGCCTGCTAGACCAGCTCTACACCACCCGCAGCGTGACGCGGGCTGCCCAAGCGTTGGGCCAAAGCCAGCCCACCATCAGCATCTGGCTGGCCAAATTGCGCCAGCAGCTCGGCGATCCGCTGTTTGTGCGCACAGCAAAGGGCATGCTGCCCACACCGCGCACCGAGGCCTTGATGGTGACCGTGCGCGAGGTCCTGGAGGGGCTCAAACGTTTGTCGCAAGCCGGGGCCACGTTCGATCCGGCCACGGCGCAGCGGCGCTTCGCCATTGCCATGACGGACGCCAGCCACATCACCCTGCTGCCCCGGCTGCTGGCCCATGTGCGGGCGCTGGCCCCTGGCGTGTCATTGGAGGCCAGCCGAATTGACGTCAACTTGGCGGAAGCCTTGCAGTCGGGTCAAGTCGATTTGGCGCTGGGTTTTCTGCCCGGCTTGGACGCCGGTTTTTACCAGCAGGCACTCTACGCGCAAGACTGGATTTGCCTGGCCAATGCCCAGCACCCACGGGTGATTGACGAAGCGCCACCACACTGGAATCTGGTTGTGTACCAAGCCGAGTCGCACATCAGCATCAGCTCGGGTACAGGTGCCCAGCTACTGGGCAACGCTGTGGTGGCGCAAAACATCACACGCCGTATTCAACTGGAAATGCCGGGCTTTCTGGGCCTGTCCGCCATCCTCTCCACCAGCGACCTCATCGCCACCCTGCCCCGCCACATTGGTGAAACGCTGGCACGCGCCGCAAACCTGCGCGTGCTGCCCTGCCCTTTCGACATCCCCGGCTTCACCGTCAAGCAATACTGGCACACGCGCTACCACCAGGACGCTGAGAACCGGTGGCTGCGCGGCGTGTGTGCAGACCTGTTCATGCGTGGCGCAACCGATGCATTTCTAAGGTCGAATGAAATCAAACAACTTGAAATCAAAAAAGTCTCGCTCTAAACCAGACGCTTAATAAATAACGCTATAATTTGAGGCTTGTTCCTCGATAGCTCAGTTGGTAGAGCGCCGGACTGTTAATCCGTAGGTCCCTGGTTCGAGCCCAGGTCGAGGAGCCAAAATAAAAATTGACCCCGCCGTTGCAAAACGGCGGGGTTTTCCCATTCAGGCATACCAAGGTTCTGCATGAAAGACCACTACGCGGCCTTAGGTGTCAGCCCTGCTGCTACGCTGACTGAACTCAAGAAGGCGTACCGCCAACTGGCCGCCATTCACCACCCCGACCGCAACCCCGCACCGAATGCGGCTGCACGGTTTCAGTTGGTGCAACAGGCCTATGACGTCTTGAGCGATGACGTCAAGCGTGAGGCCTATGACAACAACCGCAAGCGCAACTTGCTTGACAGCCCGATAGACACCGCCCGCGAGATCTGGGGTGACTACTTCAAACGCGTCATCTCGCCCCTCCTTTAAAACCCGCCAAGCCCCATGCAAATATCACCCTTCTTCCACAACCTGCGCTCTGCCTACCGGGCCGAACTTGATGACATGCGTTCGGACTCCGAAGGGCTCAACATCCTGAACCAACGGCTTGCAGAGCGCCGTGGCGAGTTGGATTTTTTGGTCAGCATGCTGGAGATCAGCCCCGAGATGGTCGCAGTGGTCTTGCACAAAGCGTTTCGCTTCACCTCAGTGATGGCCATGAAGCAACTGCTGACCCATGAGCCTGAAGACTTGCCTGAATGGGATGACTTGGCCAGCACGCTCGACATTGAACCCTGGGCCGCCCCGTTGATTCAAACGCTTCGTAAACAGCCCGCCGGCGACTGGTTCTTGAGCGTCGCTGCGGCCCTGGAATACATGGCCAGCCAGCCCGATCACGCACACGACAGTCACGCCAACGATGAAGACGAAGACAACGCAGTTGACACAGAAAATGATGCCCGTAGCGACGACCATAGTGGCAGCCACCTCTCAGCCGACGACGCAGACGACAGCGATGGCCGCAGCCGCGAAGAAGCCGGGGCCGACTGGATGGCCGAGCAAGGCTTTGACCGCAAAGAATGACGCCATGAACCACCTTGCCCTGATCGCCAAAACCCAAAGCCTGATCGCCGCAGGCGATATCGTGGGTGCCGAGTCGGCCCTCACCGAGCTGGCCGATGCCGAGGGCGACCGCGCCCTGATGGTGGTGCTGGAACAGCTCGCCCCCAAGGACATTCTGGCCGTGATCCGCGAATACGATCAATCGAAAGAGTCGATTGTGAATTTGCTCGTCACACCGGCCCAGTTTGCCCACGCCATCGTGATCGAAAAACAGTACAAAGACCTCAGCCACACTCACCTGCGGGGCATGGTCAATTCGATCATTTTTCGGGATGATGCGGATCCGGTTGAGTTTTTGACCGCCGTCTCAGAGCTGGACGGCGGCAGCACCGCCATGGCCAACTATTTTTCGGAGAAATGGGGCCGCATAGAAGCCTTTGCCCGCACCGGCACTTTTGATACTGTCGAGGAAGATGGCGACATGTTGTCTGAGGTGGCGCTCCTGGCATCGGCCTACGCCAGCCCTCGTCTGGAGCTCGATGAAGTGGCCGATGGCGACTGGATGCAACTGGCCTGGCACCTGCGCTACGAATGCCCGGATTTGTTCACCGAAACACTGCTGATCATGCGCGCTCAAGCACGCTCACAGGCGCTAGGTCTGGATTTGGAAGACGACCAGCTCGATGAAGACACACGCATTGAGACCAGCGACACAGACCGTGGCCGCGCCACCCCGGCAGCCCGTGAAGACGACGAAGAATCGGCCATCTGAACGTTCGTAGCGCCATGCCCGACCGCCTCGATCCAGTCCCCCAATCCGTCGCGCTATTTGACGCGCGGCCTTTTTTTGAAAAAGCCCTGCAATACGGCGTTCAGCACGGGCTTCTCTCCCCAGAAAAACTGGCCACGATGTGCGAGGAAGCCCCCAAAGGCATGGTGCAGATTGCCCGCTACTTTGGCACCGAGTATTTGCGCCCCGATCTGGAGCGGGCCAAAGACCGCATGGTCAACCTCATCAGCCTGTACCTGGAAGCCTCGACCGAGGGCGACTTGCACCAAGCTGCCCAAGCCCTGCGCGACAACAGCTTGCTGTCGCGCTCCAAGGGAGGCTCCGACATGCTCAAGGCCTTGATCGCCCTGCCCCAAAGCAGCCACTTTGGCCTGCATGAGCGCGAAGGTTTTCAAGACGAGCACACCCCATTGCTGGCCAAGTGGACCTTGCGCAGCTTGCCCGAATACCACGCAGAACGCGCTGTGCGCGCGCAGACCACGCTCTTGGTGGAGTCCGCCGTTTGGATGGCCGAGCAGCTTGAACTGGACGCCAGCGAGCTCGAAGCCGCAGGCACAGACGCTGAGGCCGTGATTCGCACCGCGCTGCTCACCCGCCTGTGCAAGCGCCGCACCCTGCCCGACTGGCTGGGTTTTGAAAAAATGGTACTGAGCCTGCGCAAAAAATTTCCGGGCAACACCCTGGCCAACACCCCAGACTTAGCGGCAAATGTGCCCCTAGCCTTGCCCAAAGACCTGCCTGCCCCGTGGCGTGAGGTGGTGCAGTCGGTTCACGCCTCCGTGGTGGCGGATCTGCCGCGCATCCTGGACGTCAGCTTACCCGTACGTCGCCTATTCACCCAGACCCCGGCTTTCATGGGCCGGTATTTTTGGTGCGAAGACCCGCTGGCCGAGCTGGAGCACTTTGAGCGCAGCAACTCTGCGGTGTGGGACAAGGCCACGGGCGGCCACAGTGACGATAGCTCGCTGCTCACCCTGTTTCTGCGCATTGCAACCGGTGGCAGCCACGCCACGCTATTGAGCGAAAAACTGGCGTCCAGTCTCGTGAAAAAAATCCAAAAATCGGGCCTGGACACCGAGCTGCCGAGACAATTTGTCGTGCAACACGCCCCCGCGCAGCTCCAGCCCGACTACCTGCACCTGTGGAACAGCTTCATCGCAGAGGCCGAACCGATGCTGCGCAGCGACAAGCCCCAAGCCACCGCCGACGCGCTGGCGCTGCTTCGGCGCGAGTGCAATATCGCCAGCTCAACCTCACCCGCCAGGAGCCCAACATGATTGAAGGTCTGATTTCCGGTCACCTGGTCGGCTTGGCGGAAACCCGTCAAGGCAAAAACGGCAGCAACTTCACCTTGGCCAAAGTCAAGGCAAGCACGAGCGAGGCAGATCACATCATCGTCAACGTCATCACCTTCAGCACAGAGGCCAGCAGCGCACTCTTGGCGCTGGACGATGGCGATGCTTTGGCCGTGTCGGGGTCGCTCACCCCCAAGGTGTGGACCGACAAGCAAGGCAACGCGCGCCCCGCTTTGGACATGATTGCCACCAAAATTCTCACGATTGAGTGAAAAAATACCAGGCCAGATATAAGACAATAGATCCCGTAGTGAAGACTGCATTTACCGACACTTAAAGGTAAATAACTTATCTCCAAAGGTAAAAAATGCTGGCTGGTTTGAAAAATGTTGTCAAAAAAGCCTCCAATAAACGTGCTTTAAGCACTTTGATGGGGGATTGCAAGGTGCTCATGTCCGAGCGCGGGCAGGCCAACAGCGTTGCCATTGCCCACCAGTTGATCGAACACTTTGAGAATCTGCCGGAAGACAAACTCATCGAATTTTTCTTGCGCTTGGTGCGCGACTTCGCCCCCAACCCGGACGCAGTCCTCAGCGCAGCCCAGGCTTACGCCAAAGACCAGTCGGCAGAGCACCTCAAACAACTCATTGAAGTGTCTGAGCCCCCCCGTCAAGAGCTGTTTCGCCGCATCAACCGCACCCCGGGCGGCACGGCAGAAATTGTCTCCATGCGCAGCACGCTGTTGCGCAACCTCAAAGCCAGCCCCGAGCTGGGCTCACTTGAAGACGACTTGCTGCACCTGCTCTCTAGCTGGTTCAACCCTGGCTTTTTGGAGTTGCAAAAAGTCGATTGGAATTCACCCGCCCGGTTGCTTGAAAAACTGATCGAGCATGAGGCGGTACACGCTATTGATGGCTGGGACGATCTGCGCCGCCGCTTGGCCCCAGATCGCCGCTGCTTCGCGTTTTTTCACCCGCAGCTGCCCAACGAGCCCCTGATTTTTGTAGAAGTGGCGCTGGTGTCAGAGATGCCCAACTGCATCACGCCGTTGATCGACAAACAATCCAAACCCTTGTCACCTGATCAGTTCAAAGTGGCGACCTTTTACTCCATCAGCAATTGCCAGCCGGGCTTGCGCGGCGTGTCCATGGGCAACTTTTTGATCAAGCGCGTGGCTGAGGAGTTGCACAAAGAACTGCCGCAGATCAAGACCTTTTGCACCCTGTCGCCCATCCCTGGCTTTGCGGCCTGGCTGCAGGCCACCACAGATTTTCATCATCTCCACGGCAAAAAGCGTGGTTTGGGGCTGCGCCTGAGTGAAGCCAAAGAAGACCTGCTCAAGGCCACCAACGGTGACCTGAGCGCGCTGGCCAATGCCACGCTGCAACGCGGCTTGTCCAAAGACCTGCAAGCCGCCCTGATGCGGCTTTGCAGCGCCTACCTGGCCCATCAGTCCATCTTGAGTGGGGCCGACCCCGTGGCACGTTTCCACCTGGACAACGGGGCGCGGCTGGAGCGCATCAACCTGCTGGGCGACCCCTCTCGCAAGGGTCTCAAACAATCCTGCGGCCTGATGGTCAATTACCTGTATGACCTGGGTCAAGTCGAGGCCAACCATGAAAAATTTGTTCATGGTGAGGTGGTTTATGCCAAGACGGTGGCGTCCTTGCTCTGACGGCTGGCCCACACCCAAAGCGCCAACCCGCCCAGCACCATGGGCACGCACAACCACTGCCCCATGCTCATGTTCAGGGCCAACAGGCCCAGGTGGCTGTCGGGCTCGCGGAAGTACTCTGCGGTGAAGCGAAACACGCCATAGCCTATCAAGAAGGCGGCAGACACTTGGCCCCGCTTGCGCGGATGGCGCGCGTACAGCCACAGCAGCGCAAAGAGTAATAGACCTTCCAACAAGAACTGATACACCTGTGAAGGGTGGCGTGGCAACATCGTTCCGCTGTTGGAGAAGACCATGCCCCAGGGCAGATCAGGCGCAGACAGTCGGCCCCAAAGTTCACCGTTGATAAAGTTACCCACCCGTCCTGCGGCCAGCCCCGTGGGCACGCAGGGGGCGATGAAGTCGGTGACTTGCAGCCAGTGCCGTTTGCGCGTGTGGGCAAACCAAAGCATAGCCACAATCACGCCCAACAGACCCCCGTGAAAGCTCATGCCGCCCTGCCACACTGCAAAAATCTCCAGCGGATGACCCAGGTAGTAGCCCGGTTTGTAAAACAGGCAGTAGCCCACGCGCCCGCCAATCACCACCCCCATCACGCCCATGAACAAGATGTCCTCCACATCACGCCGACTCCACGCGCCTGGCCCCGTTAGGGAGGCAAAAGGTTCATGCCTCAGCCGCCGTATACCCAGCAACATAAACAGGCCAAACGCCGCCAGGTACGTCAAGCCATACCAGTGAATGGCGAGTGGCCCCAACTGGAGGGCAACGGGGTTAATTTGGGGATGAATAAGCATGGCCGCATTGTGCCGCAGCCCAAGCTGTCAGATTCAAGCTTACCCACATCGGTTTACACTTACGCATTACCGTTTTTTTTTCGTTCTGGAACAAGCCATGGAAACCAAAAACCTCAAGATCAACCGTCGTTCTGCCAACATCACCGAAGGCAAAGCCCGCGCGCCCAATCGCTCCATGTACTACGCCATGGGCTACGAAGAGAGTGACTTCAAAAAACCCATGGTCGGTGTGGCCAACGGACACAGCACCATCACGCCTTGTAACTCGGGCCTGCAAAAACTGGCCGATGCGGCCATTGAGGGCATTGAAGAAGCCGGTGGCAACGCCCAGGTGTTTGGCACGCCCACCATTTCCGACGGCATGGCCATGGGCACCGAGGGCATGAAGTACTCGCTGATCTCCCGCGAGGTGATCTCCGACTGCGTGGAAACCTGCGTGCAAGGCCAGTGGATGGACGGCGTGGTGGTGATTGGCGGCTGCGACAAAAACATGCCGGGCGGCCTGATGGGCATGCTGCGCGCCAATGTGCCCGCCATCTACGTGTACGGCGGCACCATTTTGCCGGGCCACTACAAGGGGCAAGACCTCAACATCGTCAGCGTGTTTGAAGCCGTGGGGGAAAACGCGGCAGGCAAGATGAGCGACGCCGACCTGCGTGAGATCGAGATGCGCGCCGTTCCCGGCCCAGGTAGCTGTGGCGGTATGTACACGGCCAACACCATGTCATCGGCGTTTGAGGCCCTGGGCATCTCCCTGCCCTACTCCAGCACCATGGCCAACCCGCACGACGAGAAGGAAAATTCGGCAAAAGAATCCGCCAAGGTGTTGATTGAAGCCATCAAGAAAGACATCAAACCCCGCGACATCGTGACGCGCAAGGCCATTGAAAATGCCGTGGCAGTCATCATGGCCACCGGCGGTTCAACCAACGCCGTGCTGCACTTCCTGGCCATCGCACATACAGCGGGTGTAGAGTGGACGATTGACGACTTCGAGCGTATGCGCAAGAAAACGCCCGTGCTGTGCAATCTGAAGCCCAGCGGCCAATACCTGGCAGTGGACCTGCACAAAGCTGGCGGCATACCGCAAGTGATGAAGGTTTTGCTCAATGCAGGCTTGCTGCACGGCGACTGCATCACCATCACCGGCCAGACCATTGCCGAAGTGCTCAAAGACGTGCCCGATGAGCCGCGTGCCGATCAAGATGTGATTCGCCCGATCGACAAGCCGATGTACAAGCAAGGTCACTTGGCCATCCTCAAGGGCAACCTGTCACCGGAAGGCTGCGTGGCCAAGATCACCGGCCTGAAAAACCCGGTGATGACCGGCCCGGCCCGCGTGTTTGACGACGAGCAGTCGGCCTTGGAAGCCATCCTGGCGGGCAAAATCGTGGCCGGGGATGTGATGGTGCTGCGCTACCTGGGCCCCAAGGGTGGCCCCGGCATGCCGGAGATGCTGGCCCCAACCGGTGCACTGATTGGCGCGGGCCTGGGCGAGAGCGTGGGCCTGATCACCGATGGTCGTTTTTCGGGTGGCACCTGGGGCATGGTGGTCGGCCATGTTGCGCCCGAAGCCGCAGTTGGAGGCACGATTGCCTTTGTCAATGAGGGCGACAGCATCACCATCGACGCGCTGCAACTCAAGTTAGAGCTGAACGTGGCTGAGGCCGAGATCGCCAAACGGCGCGCAGCATGGACGGCCCCAACACCGCGCTACACGCGTGGTGTGCAAGCCAAATTTGCTTTTAACGCTTCTACCGCCAGCAAGGGCGCGGTGCTCGACAACTTCTGAGCAACTCCACTCTGAACGACGCCCTTCACCGCTTGCGGTTGGGGCGTTTTTTTTCGATTCCGATGGCAGCCCGGTTTTTGTCAATGCGAAGTTGTCGGCGCTCTTCTTCGCGCTCCATCGCTTTGCGCTTGGTATAGCCCGACGCGTCCGCCCACGCCCACCACACCACCGCCAAGACAAACGGGGAAAGAACCAGAAACCAACTCCAATGGGCTACAAATCCGATTTCGAAGTATTTGAAAATCAACAAAACGACCCCAATGCCGAGAAAATACATTTTTATCCTTGGTTTTGAATGACCAACGCCCTGAGGGCGTCAACCACTGTCTCTACAATAGCGTTCTTATGTTGAATTTAACTCAACCCACGAGGAAATCATGAAACGAATTCTGTTTGCCCTGGTTGCTACTTTTTCAGTGGCTGCCCCCGCCCTGGCCGATCAGGCTTTGGCTACTTCAAAGAATTGCATGGCCTGCCACGCAGTTGATAAAAAACTCGTCGGACCGGCTTTTAAAGATGTCGCCGCCAAGTACGCAAGCGACAAAACTGCAAGCGATAAATTGGCCACAAAAATCATCAAAGGTGGCTCTGGTGTCTGGGGCCCTATTCCAATGCCAGCCAACACACAGATCAATGAAGCCGAGGCCAAAAAGCTCGCCGTTTGGGTGCTCACAGCCAAGTAAGCGCGCTCTTATGCTGGACAACAAAAAGCCCGCTTAGCGGGCTTTTTGTTTGATCTGTCCCGCAAAGTTTCAATAAGCCTGGCCCAATTGATCCAAAATTGCAGGATTCTCCAGCGTGCTGGTGTCTTGCGTGATGGCCTCACCTTTTGCAATGGAACGCAGCAGGCGGCGCATGATTTTGCCGGAGCGGGTTTTGGGTAAGTTCTCACCAAAACGGATGTCCTTGGGCTTGGCGATGGGGCCAATTTCTTTGGCTACCCAATCGCGCAGTTCTTTGGCCAGTTGCTTGCCCTCGTCGCCCGTAGGCAAGGGGCGCTTGAGCACCACGAAGGCGCAGATGGCCTCGCCTGTCAGTTCATCCGGGCGCCCCACCACGGCGGCTTCAGCCACTAGGTCGGTCTTGGCCACCAAGGCTGACTCAATCTCCATCGTGCCCATGCGGTGACCTGAGACGTTCAGCACGTCATCAATGCGCCCGGTGATACGGAAGTAGCCGCGATCTGCACTGCGCACGGCACCGTCACCTGCCAAATACAGCTTGCCACCCATCTCCTCCGGGAAATAGCTCTTTTTGAAGCGCTCCGGGTCGTTCCAGATGGTGCGAATCATGGAGGGCCAGGGGCGCTTGACCACCAGCATGCCGCCGGAGCCATTAGGAATGTCATTGCCCACCTCGTCCACGATAGCGGCCATGATGCCTGGCAGGGGCAAGGTGCACGAGCCCGGCACGAGCGGTGTAGCACCCGGCAGCGGCGTGATCATGTGGCCCCCGGTTTCGGTCTGCCAGAAGGTATCAACAATCGGGCAACGCTCGCCACCGACGTTTTTGTAGTACCACATCCAGGCTTCGGGGTTGATGGGCTCACCCACAGAACCCAAAATGCGCAGGCTGGACAAATCAGAGCGAGCGGGATGCACCGACGCATCGCCTTCGGCCAGTTTGATCAGCGAACGGATCGCCGTGGGTGCCGTGTAAAAAATAGAGCACTTGTGGCGCTCAATCATCTGCCAGAAGCGACCCGCATTCGGGAAGGTGGGCACACCTTCAAAGATGATTTGTGTGGCACCCGCAGCCAGTGGGCCATAGGCGACATAGGTGTGGCCGGTGATCCAGCCAATGTCTGCCGTGCACCAGAACACATCATCAGCGCGCAAATCAAACGTCCAGTCCATCGTGAGCTTGGCCCACAGCAAATAGCCGCCGGTTGAGTGCTGCACACCCTTAGGTTTGCCGGTGGAGCCCGAGGTGTAGAGGATGAACAGCGGGTGTTCCGCACCCACAGCCACGGGAGCACAGGTGGTGCTTTGCCCCGCCATCGCTTGGCCAAAGGTCTGGTCTCGGCCAGCCACCATGTTGCAGGCAGTCTGGGTGCGCTCGTAAACAAACACGTTCTTGATCGACTCACAGCCGCCCATGGCTAGACCTTCGTCAACAATCGCCTTGAGCGGTAATTCTTTGCCACCCCGCATCTGGAAATTGGCGGTGATCACGGCCACAGCACCAGCGTCAATGATGCGCTCTTGAAGGGCCTTGGCGCTGAAGCCACCAAAAACCACGCTGTGCGTCGCACCAATGCGGGCGCAGGCCTGCATGGCAATCACGCCTTCTACCGTCATGGGCATGTACACCAGCACACGGTCGCCCTTTTGAATGCCATGGGCAGTCAGCGCATTGGCGAACTGGCTCACGCGGGCCAGCAGCTCCTTGTAGGTGATCTTGACGACCTCGCCACCATCGGCCTCAAAAATGATGGCGGTTTTGTTCTCGGTGGGCGTGCCCATGTGCTTGTCCAGGCAATTGGCACTGGCATTGAGTTCACCGTCGTCAAACCATTGGTAGAACGGTGCGTTGGACTCGTCGAGCGTGCGGGTAAACGGCTTGCTCCATTGCACGTTGTCACGCGCCAGTTGCGCCCAAAACCCCTCGAAGTCTTTTTCAGCAGCAGCACACAGTGCGTTGTAACCATCCATACCGGCAATACGCGCCGACTTGACCGTGGCCTCAGAGGGCGGAAAAACGCGGTTTTCAACCAAAACAGACTCAATGGCGGAAGCAGGTGCACTCATGGATTTCTTTCTTCAATTGATAATCAGAACCGTTGTGACTATCCAATTCTGCACTTACATGTCACTGACTTGCGGCCCAGAAAGAAGAAAGGACTTGGAGTATTTCTACTCTAAGTCCTTGATTCATATGGTCGGTGTGAAAGGATTCGAACCTTCGACCCCTTGCACCCCATGCAAGTGCGCTACCAGGCTGCGCCACACACCGATCTAAGGGTTGATTATAACCCGCTGAAAATGAAAAACTCAGAGTGGAACAGAGAGTAGTTCACGAATTTCAGAGAGTTCGCGCTTGAGTTGGTGCAGCTGATCCATGGGGGGGAAGGCGTCTTCGCTGTACTGGCTGTATTGGCTGTCTTCAAACTCATCCAGCCTTGAATCATTCATTTCCAAAACCTCGACACCGTCAAGCATCACCTCACCGCTGTGCAGTTTGTCACGCTCGGCCTGAAGTAACTCCTGCATTTTGTTGCGGGCTCCGCTAATGGTGAAGCCTTGGTCGTACAAGAGGTCTCGGATGCGCCGGATCATTAGTACTTCATGATGCTGGTAGTAACGGCGGTTGCCCCTGCGCTTCATCGGTCGCAGCTGTGTGAATTCCTGCTCCCAATACCGTAGCACATGCGGTTTGACACCACACAAATCGCCCACCTCACCGATGGTGAAATAGCGTTTGGCGGGGATGGGGGGGAGGGCTTTCTCCATTGAAATCAATGTCGTACGAGAGAAAGCTCGTAGGTTACTCTAAGTTTGGCCTGGATGCAAAGCTTGTTGCACCTTGTGTCTCATTCCGAACGATGGAGTGACCTCGCGCGAGTGGCAACTCAAGTGATCTGGCTATCGTCTTGAATTTGTTCTTTTAGCTTATGGCTGGCGTGAAATGTGACCACGCGACGGGCTTCAATCGCAATGGCCTCACCTGTGCGGGGATTTCGGCCTGGGCGTGGGGCTTTGGTGCGGATTTGGAAATTGCCAAAACCGGAAATCTTCACGTCCGCGCCTTCAACCAGACTGTCGGACATAAGGTTAAAAAAAGCGTCAATCATGTCTTTGGACTCGCGCTTGTTGAGCCCGATTTGCTCAAACAGCAATTCGGCCAACTGCGCTTTCGTGAGCGCGGGTGTTTCCAAACTTTCAACCGTGATTTCCATGATGTCCTTTTATCTGCCCTAGCCTGCTTAGATCCATCACGCCCGGAGTCGAGCACTCAATCCGGTCACAAGACACTCTAAAATCACTTTAACGGTGGCCTCAATCTGCGCTTCGGTCAAGCTCTCTTCTTCGTTATTCAGCGTCAAACGCAGGGCAAGACTCTTTTCACTCGACGTGGGTGTTGAATCACCCGTGCCGTGGGTCAGCGTCTTGGCGCGGTACACATCGAACAATAACGCATCACGCAGCAGTCCCTCAGTGGGTGCCGCCCAGACGGCTTGCATCACCGCGTCGTGTGTGACCGATTCGGCCACAACGATGGCCAGGTCCCGCTCCACCGGCTGGTGCTTGAGAACCTCTTGAAAAGCCGGTACATCACGCAGGAGCACAGCGTCAAGTTCCAGCTCAAACATGACCGGGGCCTGTGCCAGCTCATAGCACTGACGCCACTTGGGGTGCAACTCACCCACATGGCCAATGGCGCAACCATTCAACACCACACGAGCACAACGGCCAGGGTGCATGGCAGGATGCTCAATCGCTTCAAACACCGGCTTGTAGGGCGACAGCAAGGTCTCCACATCGCCCTTGATGTCATAAAAATCAATGGCTTGAGATTTTTGCCCCCACTGCAAGGCATTGGCTGGGCCATAGGCCAGACCTGCAACCCGCATGGGCTGGTGATAGCCTTCAACTGTGGTGTCGGTGTTTTTAACGCTGGCATCGCGCAAAAACACACGACCCAACTCAAACACACGCACACGTGTTGCCTTGCGATCCAGATTGAACTTGAGGACTTGCAGCAAAGAACCCAACAACGATGAGCGCATCACGCTCATCTGGCTGGCAATGGGGTTGAGCAGCTTGATCGGGTTGGGGTTTCCCGCCAACTCGTTTTCCCAGCGCTCTTCAACAAAGCTGAAATTGATGGTTTCCTGATAGCCCAAAGCGGCCAAAGAGCGACGCACTGCAAACGGCCCGCGCTGTGATTCGGTACGAATTTTTGCGGTGATGGGGGCCAGCGGGGGCGTGTGCGACAATTGGTTATAGCCCACCATGCGGGCCACCTCCTCGATCAAGTCTTCTTCAATTTGCAAGTCAAAACGGAAGGACGGCGGCGTGACGGTGATCTGGCCATCGCCTTGCGTCAGCGGCAAGCCGAGGCGAGAAAGCGCGTCAGCACACTGGGCCTGGGTCAAAGGCATGCCAATGATTTTTACGGCACGTGCCACACGCAACACCACCGGCTCGGCCTTGGGCAAATTGACTTGCAAATCATCCACCGGGCCACACACCGTCTCAGACATGCCGCAAATGTCGATGATGAGTTGGGTGATGCGTTCGATGTGTTCCACCGTTTGACCAGGATCCACACCGCGCTCAAACCGATGACCGGCATCGGTGGAAAAGTTGTAGCGGCGTGAGCGGCCCGCGATGGCCTTGGGCCACCAAAAAGCCGCTTCGACGTACACATTTTTCGTGTCGTCCGAGACAGCTGTGGCGTCACCGCCCATGATGCCCGCGAGGGACTCCACTTGGACGTCGTCCGCAATCACGCCAACCTTGTCATCGACCATCACGGTGTTGCCATTGAGCAGCTTGATCTGCTCACCTGCGCGACCCCAGCGCACATCCAGTCCACCGTGGATTTTGTCCAGATCAAAGATGTGCGTCGGGCGACCTAACTCGAACATGACGTAGTTGGAGATGTCCACCAAGGCCGTCACAGGGCGCTGACCACAACGCGCCAGACGATCCACCATCCATCGCGGCGTGGCGGCTTTGGGGTTCAGTTTGCGCACAACGCGCCCGGAAAAGCGACCACACAAATCAGGCGCGCTGACACGCACTGAAAGCTGATCTGGGACAGCGACAGCCACCGCAGGAAAGCTCGGAACTTTGAGTGGAGAACCTGTCAGCGCCGACACCTCACGCGCAACGCCATACACGCTCAGACAATGCGCCAGATTGGGTGTAAGTTTAAGGGTGAACAGCGTGTCGTCTAACTTGAGGTGATCGCGAATGTTTTGGCCCAGCGGCGCATCGGCAGCCAACTCCAATAACCCACCGAGCTCATCAGAGAGTTTGAGCTCTCGCGCAGAGCACAGCATGCCCTGGCTCTCAACGCCGCGCAGTTGACCCAGTTTGATTTGAAACGATTTACCGTCTTCACCTGGCGGCAGTTCAGCGCCCACCAAGGCGCAAGGCACTTTGATGCCCACGCGTGCATTGGGTGCGCCGCAAACAATGTTGAGCAACGTACCCTGCCCCACATCCACTTGGCACACGCGCAAGCGGTCAGCATTCGGGTGCTGAACGGCTTCTTTGATCTCACCAACCACCACCAAGTTGAATGGCGGGGCAACAGGCTTGAGTTCTTCAACTTCAAGCCCGGCCATGGTGAGGATCTCAGCCAGTTGATCGGTGCTCAGAGGCGGGTTGCAAAACTCGCGCAGCCAGGATTCAGGAAATTGCATGGTCTTTAATCAGTTGAGGACAGGGCTTGCACCTTCGGTGCTGCGGACTGTCCCGCAAAGTTATTTCATTCAAATTGCGACAAAAAACGAATATCGCCGTCAAAGAACAGACGCAGGTCGCTCACACCATAGCGCAGCATGGTCAGGCGGTCAGGGCCCATGCCAAAGGCGAAACCAATGTATTTCTCGGGCTCCAGGCCCATATTGCGAATCACATTGGGGTGCACCTGACCGGAGCCCGCCACTTCCAGCCAACGCCCGGCCAAGGGCCCGTTTTGAAACTGAATGTCGATCTCAGCGCTAGGTTCGGTGAATGGGAAAAAGCTGGGACGAAAGCGCAAGACCAAATCGTCACGCTCAAAAAAAGTGCGGCAAAAATCAGTAAAAACGAATTTCAGATCCTTGAAGCTCACGTTCTCGCCAACCCACAAGCCCTCGCATTGGTGAAACATCGGGGAGTGAGTGGCATCACTATCAACGCGGTAGGTACGGCCCGGTGCGATAACACGGATCTCCGGCATGTCGCCTGAAAAAAGTTCGCCTTTGGCTTGATCGCCGCCCAGCAACGCGCGATGCCGCTTGACGTGCTGCACGGCATGCCGAATCTGCATCGGACTGGTATGGGTGCGCAGCAAGTTGGGCGCTGTGGCCGAGCCCCCTTCCACGTAGAAGGTGTCGTGCATGGAGCGGGCGGGGTGATCTTCTGGCGTGTTCAAGGCAGTGAAATTGAACCAGTCGGTTTCAATCTCAGGCCCCTGTGCGACTTCAAAGCCCATGGAGCCAAAAATGGTTTCGATACGTTCCAGTGTGAGCGAGACCGGATGCAAGCCACCCTGTCCGCGCTGGCGTCCCGGCAGGGTCACGTCCAGTGCCTCGGCCTGGAGTTGCACCTGCAACTCAGCGTCTGCCAGTGCCTGGCGCCGGTCATTCAGCGCGCCCTCTATGGCTTGTTTGGCCAGATTGATGGCGGCACCGCGTGTTTTTTTCTCCTCCACGCTCAGAGCGGCCATACCCTTCATCAGCTCGGTCATGCGGCCTGACTTACCCAGAAAACGCGCCTTGACGTTCTCCAGATCGGCGGGCGTTACTGCTTGTGCAAAAGAATCTTTCGCATCGTCAACGATGGCGTTTAACTCGGTCATGTTCAATCCGCTTTCACAAAGTGCTCAAGACATCAAAAAAAGACCTACAGGAATCTCGGTTTTACTTCCATCTCTTGAATGCTCTAAATGACAAAGGGCTAAAGCTTTTTAAAGCTCCAGCCCTTGTTTCATATGCGTAAGCAGCTATCGAATAAATAGCAGCTTAAGTGAAAAATCAAGCTGCCAGTTTGGCCTTGACTTGCGCCACGATGCCAGCAAACGCAGGCATGTCGTGAATGGCGATATCGGACAGAACCTTACGGTCAATTTCGATACCGGTCTTCTTCAGACCATTGGCGAACTGGCTGT
>JANPNG010000019.1:0-6056 GCA_031427355.1 Hylemonella sp. | reverse complement strand
CTACCCCAAAAAGCCAAGCAGGGTTAAAAGCGAACGACCGTGCATTTTATAACCCGACCTACAGCCGTCACTCCGAATTTTGCTGCAAAGCCCACATGCGTGCATAAGCCCCACCCAGGGCCAACAACTCGGCATGCGTGCCGTGCTCCACAATGCGCCCGGCCTCCATCACCAAGATCTCATGCGCGTCCACCACCGTGGACAGGCGGTGCGCAATCACCAGCGTGGTTTTGTTGACGGCCACGTTTTGCAGCTCGGCCTGAATGGCGCGCTCATTGGCACTGTCTAGTGCCGAAGTGGCCTCATCAAAAATTAGAATGGGCGGGTTTTTGAGCAGGGTGCGGGCAATCGCTACGCGCTGCTTTTCACCACCGGAGAGCTTGAGCCCGCGCTCGCCCACCATGGTGTCGTATCCCTTGGGCGTGGCGGCAATAAAGTTGTGAATGTGCGCCGACTTGGCGGCTTCTTCCACCTCGGCCTGGCTGGCGCCGGGGCGACCGTAGGCGATGTTGTAGGCCACCGTGTCGTTGAACAGCACCGTGTCTTGCGGCACGATGCCAATGGCCTGGCGCACCGAGGCCTGCGTGACCTGCTTGATGTCTTGCCCGGCGATGGTGATGCGCCCGCCTTCAGCCGGGTTGCTCACGTCATAGAAGCGATAGAGCAGGCGCGCCAGCGTGGACTTGCCCGCACCCGATGGCCCGACCACGGCCACGGTCTTGCCTGCAGGAATCTCGAAGCTGATGTGGTGCAGGATGGGGCGACCGTCTTGGGTGTCGTAGGCAAAACTGACGTTCTCAAAACGCACCGTGGCCCCTTCCTCGTCCACGAGCTTCACATTCCGTTCGCCCTGAGCTTGTCGAAGCCCTTCGACAAGCTCAGGGCGAACGGTCTTATGCGACTGAATCACAAGCGGTAAAGCACCCGGCGCATCCGCCACCTCCCGCTCTTTCTCCATCAGGGTGATCATTTTGTCCAGGTCGGTCAGGCTTTGCTTGATCTCGCGGTAGATCACGCCCAGAAAGCCCAGCGGGATGTAGAGCTGAATCATGAAGGCGTTGATCATCACCAGGTCGCCGAGCGTCATGCGCCCTTCCACCACGCCCAGTGTGGCGCGCCACAGCATCGCCACCAAACCAATGGCGATGATGAGCTGCTGGCCGGTGTTGAGCAGGCTCAGCGTCGTCTGGCTCTTGACGGCGGCGCGTCGGTAGTGCTCCAGGTTTTCGTCATAGCGGCGTGCTTCAAAGGCCTCGTTGTTGAAGTACTTGACGGTCTCGTAATTGAGCAGGGAGTCAATGGCGCGGCTGTGGGCGGTCGAGTCCAGCTCGTTCATCTTGCGCCGAAAGTGCGTGCGCCATTCGGTGATGGTGACGGTGAAGGTGATGTAGCAGGCCAGGGCGATCAGCGTGATCCAGGCGAACCACACATCAAACTTGACCGCCAACAGAGTGAGCACCAGGGTGATCTCGATCAAGGTCGGCACGATGCTATAGAGCGAGTAGGAGATGAGCGAATGCACGGCCCGTGTGCCGCGCTCGATGTCGCGCGTCATGCCGCCGGTCTGGCGCTCCAAATGAAAACGCAGGCTTAAAGCGTGCAGGTGCTCAAACACCTGCAAAGAGATGCTGCGCGCCGTGCCCTCGGTCGCCTTGGCAAACACCAGCTCACGCAACTCGGTGAACAGCGAGGTGGACAGGCGCAGCGCGCCATAGGCCAGCAAGAGGGCCATCGGCACCACCGCAATGGCGCGTGCATCACCCGGCGCAATGGCCAGGGTGTCCACCAGATCTTTGAGCAGCAAGGGCACGCCCACATTGGCGAGCTTGGCCCCGAGCATGAAACTGAGCGCCAGCATGACGCGCCATTTGTACTGCCACAGATAAGGGAACAGGCGTTGCAGCGTGCCCCAGTCGGAGCGCGGGGCAGTGGCCGCAGAGGCGGCTACGGGTGGGTGTGAAGAAGCGGTTTCACCGTAGCGGCGCATAGGGGACAATCCAGACTGTTGTATTCAACCGGGATTGTCCTCCATGTCTGAAAATTCATCTGCGCTTCCGGCCACGGCCATCACCCGTCCACCCTCGGACGAAGAGCTGGTGCTCAAGGTCATCCCCATGCCGGCGGACTGCAATGCCAATGGCGATATTTTTGGCGGCTGGGTCATGGCCCAGGTGGACTTGGCCGGCTCGGTGATTCCCGCGCGCTATGTGGACGGGCGCATGGCCACGGTGGCGGTGAATGAATTCATCTTCAAACAGCCGGTGCGGGTGGGCGACATTTTGTCGTTCTACGCCAAGCTCTCGCGCATTGGCCGCACTTCCATTACCGTGAAGGTCGAGGTCTATGCTGAACGTTTTAGGGCGCAAGGCACCTACATCAAGGTGACCGAGGCCTCACTCACCTATGTCGCGATAGACGAGGCGGGAAAACCCCGTGAGGTTCCCGTGCGACCTTAATCCATCCGCTCGCCCTGAGCTTGTCGAAGGGCTTCGACAAGCTCAGCCCGAACGGGGTCAACACGCTCAGGCAACGATGTAGGCCCCAGCGCCAGTGGACAGCAGCTTACCGTCAGCCCCCCAAAACTCCATACGCGTGGAAGCCACACGGGAGCCCAGGCGCATCACTTCAGCGCGAATCTCAAAATTCTCACCGATGCCGGGGCGCAGGTAGTCCACGCGCATGTCAATCGTGGCCACGCGGGTGAAGCGGTGCATGAGTTGATCCAGGGACTCGTCCAGATGCCGCGCGCCGATGGCCGTCATCACAACCAAGCCCCCCACCGCATCCAAGCTCGCGCTGATGACGCCCCCGTGCAGTCGTTTGTGGCTGTAAGCCCCTATCAGTTCGGGCCGCATGTCTAGGCGAACCGACACCCGCTCGGGCTGCAAGTGGATGAGCTTCAAGCCCAGCAGTTGATTGAAGACAATTTTTTCTTCAAACACCTGTCGAACGGTTTCGATGAACTCAGGGGCGAAGCCTGAATCCGGCGAGGTCTTGGTTTTGTTCACAGTCACAGGCATTCGCTGTTTTCGCATCAAATCTTGGAGAAATCCGGGCGGCGCTTCTCCATGAAAGCGGTGAACGCTTCCTTGGCGGCGGGCTCGCGCAACATGCGGGTAAAGCAGGCCCCTTCGTCATTGATCTGCTGTGTCACCAGCGCTGCTTGTCCTTTTTTCATCAAGCGCTTGGTTTCCAACAAAGAAATCAAGGGCTTGGCCGCGAGCTTGCGGGCTTGCGCTTGCGCGTAGTTGGCTGTCTCAGTCGGCGGCAACACGCGGTTGACCAAGCCGACCTCTAGTGCCGCCTCGGCCATAAAGGGCTCTCCCAGCAGCAGCGCTTCGGCGGCGCGGTGGTAGCCCAACATCTGCGGCAATAGCAGGGTAGAGCCCAACTCCGGGCACAAACCCAGATTCACAAAGGGCAGGGCAAACGCGGCGTTGTCACCGGCATAGACCAAATCGCAATGCAACAGCACTGTGGCACCAATGCCCACCGCAGGGCCGCACACGGCGGCGATCAAGGGCTTGGGGAAGACCGAGAGGGCGTGCATGAAGCGAAACACCGGCGAGTCTGACCCACTGGGGGGCTGATTCAGAAAATCCCCCAGGTCATTGCCTGCGCTGAAGACGGTTTCGTGGCCCTGTATCAACAGCACACGAACCGCCGCATCGTCTTGGGCGGCCAGCAGCACATCGGCCATGGTGCTGTACATGCTGGCGGTGATGGAGTTTTTTTTCTCCAGACGGTTCAAAGTCAGGGTCATGACACCGGCTTCGGTGTGGGTCAGGATGTCTGGATGGGTATCACTCATGGGGGTGTTCCTTGTGGGTGTGATTATCGTCCCGCATTTCTAAGCAGTTGAGGACAGAGCAAATTCGCTGCGCGTAACTCTTGGTCTGTCCCGCAAGGTTTCAGGTTCGCTCAAAGATGCCTGCTGCACCTTGCCCCATGCCGACACACATGGTGACCATGCCGTACTTTAAATTTTTACGGCGTAAAGCATGAATCACCGTGGCGGCACGGATCGCACCCGTAGCCCCCAACGGGTGACCGAGCGCAATGGCGCCGCCCATGGGGTTGACCTTGGCGGCGTCCAGACCCAAGGTGTTGATGACCGCCAGCGACTGGGCGGCAAAGGCCTCATTCAACTCAAACCAATCGATGTCGTCCTGCTTGAGCCCTGCATAGCGCAACGCAGCGGGGATGGCCTCGATCGGGCCAATGCCCATGATGTGCGGCGGCACGCCCTTGCTGGCAAAGCTGACGAAGCGCGCCAGCGGTGTCAGGCCGAAACGCTTCACCGCTGACTCGCTGGCCAAAATCAAAGCCCCCGCGCCGTCCGAGGTCTGCGAGCTGTTGCCCGCCGTGACCGAGCCTCGCGCAGCAAACACGGTCTTGAGTTGCCCGAGGCCCTGTACCGTGGTGTCCGCGCGGGCACCCTCGTCCAGACTCACGACGCGGGTCTTGCTGATGACCTCTCCGGTGGCCAGATTCGGCGTACGGTCTGTCACCTCCACCGGCGTGATTTCATCGCTGAACTCGCCCGCCTGCATGGCGGCCAGGGCTTTCATGTGCGAGGCATAGGCGAATTCATCTTGCGCTTCGCGTGAGACCTTCCACTGCGTGGCCACTTTCTCCGCCGTCAAGCCCATGCCGTAAGCAATGCCAATGTTCTCGTCGTTCAAATACATGGCGGGCGATAGCGAAGGCGTATTGCCCATCATTGGCACCATGCTCATGCTCTCGGTGCCTGCGGCAATCATCACGTCGGCCTCGCCCACACGGATGCGGTCCGCCGCCATTTGAATGGCGCTCAGACCGGAGGCGCAAAAGCGATTGACCGTGATGCCGCCCACACTGGTAGGCAGGCCCGCCAGAACCGCACCAATGCGCGCCACGTTCAGGCCCTGCGGCCCCTCGGGAATGGCGCAGCCGCAGATGATGTCTTCAATCGCCTGAGGGTCGAGCGTCGGCACCTGGCTCAACGCCGACTGCAAGGCCTTGACCAGCAGCTCATCAGGCCGCATGTTGCGAAAAAATCCCCGCTGCGAACGCCCGATGGGGGTGCGGGTTGCGGCCACGATGTAAGCGTCTTGAACTTGTTTCATATTGATCTTTCAGCAGTCACTTCGTCAGTTGCGAACCGGCTTGCCGGTGGACATCATGCCCATGATGCGCTCTTGTGTTTTGGGGTGGGTCAGCAGCGAGCAAAAGACTTGACGCTCCAGCGTCATCAAATATGACTCGCTCACCAGGCTGCCTGCATCCACATCACCGCCGCACACCACATGGGCAATCAGGCTGGCGATGTGAAAGTCGTGCGCACTGATGAAGCCACCGTCGCGCAGGTTGACAAGTTGGCCTTTGATGGTAGCCGTACCACTGCGACCGGCCACAGCGAACAGACGCTGGTGCGGTGCACGGTAGCCCGAGCAGGCCATGGCTTTGGCCTCGTTGATGGCGACAAACAAGAGCTCGTCCTTGTGCGGCACGATCACGTCGCCCTCAAGCAGATAGCCGAGCTTGCGTGACTCGATGGCGCTGGTGCCGACCTTGGCCATGGCTGCTGCGGTGAAGCCCTCGGTGAGGAAGGGCAAGATGTCTTTACCGGTGGAGCTTGCTGCATTTTCTGCGGCACGCCGTGCGATGTAAGTCAAGCCACCCGCACCGGGCACCAGACCCACACCCACTTCAACCAGACCGATGTAACTCTCCATCGCCACCACGCGCTTGGCCGAGTACACCGCCAGCTCGCAGCCGCCACCCAGCGCCAGACCCCGCACAGCAGACACCGTGGGCACGCTGGCATAGCGCAAACGCAGCATGAGCTGCTGCAAAGCCTGCTCCATGTCGTTGATCAGGGCCGCGCCGCCCTGCATGAAGACAGGCAGCATGGCTTGCAAATCAGCCCCAGCGGAGAACATGTCGTCCGGCGACCAGATCACCAAGCCTGCATGGTCTTTTTCAGCCAGGTTGATGGCCCGCGTGAGCCCCTCAGTCACGCCTGGGCTGATGGCGTGCATCTTGGTTTTGATGCTGGCGATCAGCACGCTGTC
>JANPNG010000018.1:0-3802 GCA_031427355.1 Hylemonella sp. | reverse complement strand
GGGAGTCATCAAACAGCAGCTTGGTGACGCCTTCGTCGCGGCCATTGGCAATGGCGCGGCCGGATGCGGTCCAGGGGAACAGGCCTTTTTTGATCTTGATGCCTTGGGCTTTGGCCTGGTCTTCGGTGAGGCCGACCCACGCCACTTCGGGGTCGGTGTAGGCCACGCTGGGGATGACTCTGGCGTTGAAGGCGGCTGCGGCCAGCTCATTGTTGCCTTGAAGTTCACCGGCAATCACCTCGGCGGCTACATGCGCCTCATGCACCGCTTTGTGCGCCAGCATGGGCTGGCCGACGATGTCGCCGATGGCGAAGATGTGGGGCACGTTGGTGCGCATCTGGATATCGACGTTGATGAAGCCACGGTCCGTCACCGCCACGCCAGCCTTTTCGGCGGCGATTTTCTTGCCGTTCGGGGTGCGGCACACGACACACCTCAGCAGTGCGTAATTTTTCGAGATAATCAACTCGTATTTCACGGAGGTCATCATCGTTTCGTTACAAGACATGGCGGCATTGGGTGTACGGCGTTTGCCAATTCCACCCAAGGTTCAGGCTGTTTGGCTATTTGATACAGACCAAGCCTTGAAGTCGCATCCGGCGTATGTAAAGGCGAAGGCGGGTGATTGGCAAAGTGCACTGTCTTTGGTGTCCGATGTTGCGCTTGCGGGCATTCACGCACATCGAGACAAGTTTGATCGGAATTGCATTTTTGTTGCACCGTTTGCGCGTGAGGCCGGTGGTGATAACGCCATCCCTCAAGTCTTTGCCGAGGTTTGCGGGATGGTTTTTGATGCCTCGGCAGATCAAACCATCGTTCAAACGACAAAGGTTTACCATACGGGTGCTGATGCCATGGAGCGTTTAGCGTTGCGCCCCGAGTTTGACGGTGACGTACAGCAAGGCAAACGCTATGTCTTGGTGGATGATGTGACCAGCCTTGGCGGCACATTGGCCGAGTTGGCCAACTACATTCAGTCAAAAGGCGGCATTGTTCATGGTGTTTTTGTTTTGGTGAATGCCGGTAGATCGAAAACATTTTCGCCAGACAAACAAACACTCAAAACACTGGAAGCGAGGTATGAACATGAACTCATCGACATCTTTGGCATTGCAGTCAATGCCCTCACAGCCAACGAGGCCCGCTACCTTGTCGGATTCCGCACGGCTGACGACATCCGAAATCGACTCGCTAAGGCAAAACAAGAAATTGATCTCCGCCTACGTTCAAAAGGAATTCCAAGCATCTTTGGGGGCTAAGCTGGCGTTGCTGAGGCAGCAGACCACTTGACGGTGATGCCCTCAATCAAATTGCGAATCAGGTAGAGCTTCATCGCGTACGCGAGCAGCTACTGAATAAAAAATCCACGCAGCCCTTACGGAATCTGCGCGGCAAGCTACTGAGTCAGTAGTGTTTGAACGAACTACTTCCGCACCGGCGGCAAATCCGTGCAACTGCCATGCGCCACTTCCGCCGCCATGCCAATGCTCTCGCCCAGCGTCGGATGCGGGTGAATGGTCTTGCCGATGTCGATGGCGTCAGCACCCATCTCAATGGCCAGCGCAATCTCACCAATCATGTCGCCCGCGTGGGTGCCGACCATGCCGCCGCCCAGGATCTTGCCGTGGCCGTGGGCTTCGGGTGAGTCATCAAACAAAAGTTTGGTCACGCCTTCGTCGCGGCCATTGGCGATAGCGCGGCCGGATGCCGTCCAGGGGAACAGGCCTTTTTTGATCTTGATGCCTTGGGCTTTGACCTGGTCTTCGGTGAGGCCGACCCACGCCACTTCGGGGTCGGTGTAGGCCACGCTGGGGATGACTCTGGCATTGAAGGCGGCTGCGGCCAGCTCATTGTTGCCTTGCAGTTCACCGGCAATGACTTCGGCAGCCACATGCGCTTCGTGCACCGCCTTGTGCGCCAGCATGGGCTGGCCGACGATGTCGCCGATGGCGAAGATGTGAGGCACGTTGGTGCGCATCTGGATATCGACGTTGATGAAGCCACGGTCGGTGACGGCGACTCCGGCTTTGTCGGCGGCGATTTTTTTGCCGTTGGGGGTGCGGCCCACGGCTTGCAGCACCAGGTCGTACACCTGCGGTGCGGGGGTCTTAATTACCAGCACCTGCCCGCGCAGGCCGCAAGGTTTGACCGAACGAGTCCATAACACTACGCTATCGATATCATTAGAAAGATTGTTTCGCCCTATCGACTCCACAGGACTAGACTCCATCGGTCAAGCCGTCCCATCCAACTAAAGGAGATCATCGTGTCAAATGAAATGAAATGCCCGTTCCCTGGTAACGCCCTCAAACCTACAGTCGCTGGGGCCAGGACAAACGCAGACTGGTGGCCCAATCAACTGAACCTGAAGATCTTGCAGCAGCACTCTGACCGGTCCGATCCGATGGGCAAGGACTTCAACTACGCCGAGGAATTCAAGAGCCTCGACCTGCACGCCGTGGTCAAAGACCTCCACGCCTTGATGACGGATTCGCAGGACTGGTGGCCTGCGGACTATGGCCACTACGGCCCGTTTTTCGTCCGTATGGCCTGGCACAGTGCGGGTACCTACCGTATCGCCGACGGTCGCGGTGGCGCGGGCTTCGGCACGCAGCGATTTGCGCCCCTCAACAGCTGGCCAGACAACGTGAACCTGGACAAGGCGCGCCGCCTGCTGTGGCCGATCAAGCAGAAGTACGGTCGCAAAATCTCCTGGGCTGACCTGATTGTTCTTACCGGTACTGTCGCGATGGATTCGATGGGGTTCAAGACCTTTGGCTTCGCCGGTGGGCGCCAGGACGTCTGGGAGCCAGGCGAGGATATTTACTGGGGACCTGAAGACACGTGGCTTGGTGACAAGCGCTACACCGGCGACCGGGAGCTCGAGAACCCTCTCGGCGCCGTTCAGATGGGCCTGATCTACGTGAACCCGCAAGGGCCTAATGGCAACCCGGACCCTGTCGCTGCGGCACGGGATATCCGCGAGACCTTCGCGCGCATGGCGATGAATGACGAGGAAACCGTGGCTCTCTGTGCCGGCGGGCACACCTTCGGCAAAACCCACGGCATTGCGGATCCGGGCAAATATGTCGGACCCGACCCCGAGGGTGCCGACATCGAAGAGCAAGGCTTCGGCTGGAAAAACACCCTTGGCAGTGGCAACGGGGTCGATACGATCTCCAGCGGGCTTGAAGGCGCATGGACCCCCACCCCGGTGACGTGGGACAACAGCTACTTCGACACCCTGTTTGGCTATGAGTGGGAGCTGACAAAGAGCCCTGCCGGTGCGCACCAGTGGAAGCCCAAGGACGGCGCTGGCGCGGGCACCGTGCCTGACGCCCACGACCCATCGAAGCGGCATGCCCCATTTATGGCCACGACCGACCTGTCCCTGAGGATGGACCCGGCCTATGAGAAGATTTCCCGGCATTTCCACCAGAACCCGCAAGAGTTCGCAGACGCCTATGCCAAAGCCTGGTACAAGCTGACGCACCGTGACATGGGGCCGATCGCCCGTTACCTTGGCCCGCTGGTGCCGAAGGGCCAACTGATTTGGCAAGACCCGGTGCCATCCGTTGATCATGAATTGGTCGGGGAGCAGGACATTGCGGCACTGAAGGCCAAGGTTCTCGCATCCGGGCTGTCCATCTCCCAACTGGTGTCAACGGCCTGGGCGTCGGCGGCAACCTTCCGCGGCAGCGACAAGCGCGGCGGGGCCAACGGGGCGCGCATTCGCCTGGCGCCGCAAAAGGATTGGGAAGCGAACCAGCCAGCCCAACTGGCGAAGGTGCTGCAGACCCTG
>JANPNG010000017.1:0-2474 GCA_031427355.1 Hylemonella sp. | reverse complement strand
CACCTGACGCACGCGCTTGAATGTGCAGAGGCCGTTCGAGAATTTTTCGGATAGAAAATTTAAGAACCTGAGGCCCAGAAGGTCACGGTGAGGCACCAATAAAAAGCCCGCTATCTTATGAATAGCAGGCTTTACGGTATTAACCTGGTGCCCGGGGCCGGAATCGAACCGGCACGCCTTGCGGCGGGGGATTTTGAGTCCCCTGCGTCTACCAATTTCACCACCCGGGCAGGAAGAAGCGAAGGCCGAATTATGGCACAGTGTGGGTCATGAAGTACCCAACCATCGAAGACGCCATTGGCAACACCCCCCTGGTCGCCCTGCAACGCATTGGCGCCGCCGACAACGCGGCGCGTGGCAATGTTTTACTGGGCAAGCTAGAGGGCAACAACCCGGCGGGCTCGGTCAAAGACCGGCCGGCGGTGTCCATGATCAAACGCGCTGAAGAGCGCGGTGACATCAAGCCCGGCGACACGTTGATTGAAGCCACCTCGGGCAACACCGGCATTGCCCTGGCCATGGCTGCGGCCATCAAGGGCTACCGCATGGTGCTCATCATGCCGGAGGACTTGTCCATCGAGCGGGCGCAGACCATGAAGGCCTTTGGGGCCGAGCTGATTCTCACGCCCAAATCGGGCGGCATGGAGTATGCGCGTGACTTGGCCGAGCAGATGGAGAAAAGCGGCAAGGGGCGGGTGCTGGACCAGTTCGCCAATGAAGACAATCCCCGCATTCACTTCGAGACCACTGGCCCCGAGATTTGGGCGCAGACCGGTGGGCGCATCACGCATTTTGTGAGCGCTATGGGGACGACCGGCACCATCACGGGTGTGTCACGCTTCTTGAAATCCAAAAACCCCAACATCAAAATCATTGGCGCGCAGCCGCAAGAGGGCTCGCGCATACCCGGCATCCGCAAGTGGCCGCAAGAGTATTTGCCCAAGATTTACGACCCCAGCACCGTGGACGAGCTGGTGTATGTGAGCCAGGCAGACGCCGAGGAAATGTGCCGCCGACTTGCGCGTGAAGAAGGCATTTTTGCCGGCATCTCCGCCGCCGGGGCCTGCTGGGTAGCGCTGGAGATTGCCAAGCGCGAGGCCAATGCCACCATCGTTTTTGTGGTGTGCGACCGGGGTGACCGCTACCTGTCCACCGGCGTCTTTCCGGCTTGATTGCGTAGAATGGCTGCAACCCAAGGAATTGTGATGAACATCGATAAAGAACTCGACACCCGTGGCCTGAACTGCCCACTGCCCATCCTGAAGGCGAAAAAAGCCTTGGCCGAGATGCTCAGCGGCCAAACGCTGCGGGTGGTGGCGACCGACGCGGGCTCAGTGCGCGACTTTGTGGCCTTTGCCAAGCAAACGGGCAATGAACTGCTGGAACAAAGCACAGAAGGCGCGGACTTCATTCACGTGATGCGCCGACGCTGATCGATTCTTCGCGTTTTAGAGCTTCAGGGTCTTGAGAAAGTCTCTGAACGCTGAGCCGACTTCCGGGTGCGACAGGGCAATCTCGACCGTCGCTTCCAAAAAACCTTCCTTGCTGCCACAGTCGTAGCGCTTGCCCTCGTAGGCGTAGGCGTGAATCGGCTCCTGTTGCAGCAGCCCGGCAATGCCGTCGGTGAGTTGAATCTCCCCTTGGGCTCCGCGGGTTTGATTGCGGATGTGGTCAAAAATGGCGGGCGTCAGAATGTAGCGGCCCGCCACACCCAGGCGTGAGGGCGTATTTTCAGGCTGCGGTTTTTCGACGATTTTATTTATGCGCATCAGTCGCTCACCATCCGATTCGCCTGCGACGATGCCGTAGCGGCTGACATGCGCTAGTGGTACTTCTTGCACCGCAATCACAGAGTTGCCCAGGCGCTCAAACACATCCACCATCTGCGCCAATACGGGTGTGCCACCGGGCGGGCCCAGCATCAAGTCATCGGCCAGCAGCACGGCAAAGGGTTCATCGTGAGTCAGGTGTTCAGCGCAGAGTACGGCATGCCCCAAACCTAGCGCGCGAGACTGCCTCACAAACGAGCAAACCATGTCCGGCGGTTGCACGGAACGGACAAGGTCAAGCAATTGCTGCTTGCCGCTTTTCTCCAGTTCGCTTTCCAGTTCATAGGCGGTGTCAAAGTGGTCTTCAATGGCGCGCTTGCTGCGCCCTGTGATGAAGATCATGTGGCGAATGCCAGCGGCATAGGCTTCTTCCACCGCGTACTGGATCAAGGGCTTATCTACCACCGGCAGCATTTCTTTTGGACTGGCCTTGGTGGCGGGCAAAAAGCGCGTGCCCAGACCTGCAACGGGAAAAACAGCGGTGTTGATTTTTCTTTTCACAAAGGCTTTCTGAGCGAGGTTTGTGGTTAACCGAGGCGTGCAAGCTGGTCTTTGACCTTGCCTAAAGTGGCTGTGAAATCCGACATGCGCTTCTTCTCTTGTTCAATGATGGCGGGTGGCGCGCGCGACACAAATACTTCGTTG
>JANPNG010000016.1:0-1760 GCA_031427355.1 Hylemonella sp. | reverse complement strand
GGCCGCATGGGCAATGGCGTTGATGCCACTGGTCACACTCAGGCCCACCGGCAAACTCAAAGTGAGTTCGGGGTCATAGATCACGGTGCGCGGCAGAATGCGCGGGTCTTTGCCGGTCTTCTTCATCCCGGCTTCGGTGATACCGTAAATCGTCGTCATCTCCGAGCCCGCATAGGTGGTGGGGATGGCGAGTATAGGCAGGCCCGATTCGAGTGCGACGGCCTTGCCCAGGCCCGTGGTGGAACCGCCGCCAATGGCCACTGCGCAGTCGGCCCCCAGCTTGTGCGCCAGCTCGCGCGCCTCACGCGCGGTCTCAATCGGCACGTGCATGACGGCGCGCGGGAAGATGCCTGCGGCACGGGGGCCGAGCAGGTCGGCAATGCGCTGAGCCTGGTCGGCTTGTTCTGGCGTGGAGAGCACCAGGGCGCGCTTGGCACCCATCAGCTCAATCTCGCGCTCCAAATGTTGCAGCGCGCCCAGGCCAAACACCACGCGGCCCGGCTGGCCGTGGTACACAAAGTTTTTGATGGTTTCAGTCATGACAAATTCGTCACCAACTCCGTAGTTAAACCCGCGCTGCGCTCCACCGCACGGATGATGGCAGCGTAGTCCAGCGCGGCATCGCCTTGGGCTATGGCGGTGTGCATGAGTTGCTGCGTCAGCGTAATTTGCGGCAAGGCGACGTGGTGAGTGGCAGCGGCGGCGGTGATCAAGTCCAGATCTTTGAGCATCTGCGGCACGGTGAAGGTGGGGGTGAAGTCGCGCTCGGCCAACTGCACTGCCTTGGCCTTGACGATGGGCGAGGCTACCGCGCTGGCACATAGCACGGCCCACATGTCACACCAGTCCAGCCCGCCCGCGCGCCCCAGCGTCAGCCCCTCGGCCAACATGGCGCTGGTCTGCGCAATCATCAGGTTGACGACGAGCTTCATCAAGCGCGCCTGCTCGGCGTCGCCCAGGTAAAACTGGTTTGCGCCCAGGCTTTTCAACAGCGGCAACGCAGCGTCATAGGCCAAGCGCGGGCCGGAGGCCATCACGGTGAGCTGCGCAGCCTCGGCCATGTGGTTATTGCCCGAGACGGTGCAGCGCAGGTACTCAATCCCCGCTTCATGGCACTGGTCGGCCACCTGGCTAGAGACGGTGGGCGACACGGTACTGGTGTCGATGAAGATCGCGCCGCGCCGGGCGGTGTCCACCACCTGCGCGGCCACGTCGAGCAAGGCGGCATCGTCAGGCAAGGACGAAAAAATAAAGTCGGCTGCGGCCAGCTCGGCACTCACGGAGGCCAAATCATCCGCAACCGACAGGCCTCGCTCATACGCGAGTAGCTGGCGCGCTGTGCTGGGGTCGCTCACGCTGATGGCATGGCCTGCGGCCTTGAGGTGCGTGGCCATGGGCAGGCCCATCTTGCCCATGCCCATGAAGTGAATGTGTGCGCTCATTGGGCTTTGAGGTTGGCCGCCTTGGCGATGCGCGCTGCCGTGTCCATCTCGGTTTTGATGAAGGCGTTGAAAGCCTCGGGACTCATGGGGAAGGGATCGGCCCCGAGCTTGGCCAGGCGCTCTTTCATCTCAGGGCTGGCCAGTGCTTTGATCGCCTCGTCGTGCAGTTTTTTGATGATGGCGGGCGGCGTGGCGCTGGGCGCGATCATGCCGACCCACAGGGTGTAGTCCGACCCCGGCACACCGGCCTCAACACTGGTGGGCACTTGCGGCAAGGTGGCGGCGCGCGCCTTGGTGCTGACCGACAGCGCTTGCAAC
>JANPNG010000015.1:0-6647 GCA_031427355.1 Hylemonella sp. | reverse complement strand
GCTCATTCAGTCCATGGCTGTGGACTTGGGGCAGTCCATGATCATTGACAACCGGCCGGGGGCGGGGACGGTGATTGGGTCTGACTTTGTGGCTAAGGCGGGCGCTGACGGCCACACGCTGCTGTTGACCACCAGTGCCATCGCCATCAATGCATCGCTGGTGCCGAAGTTGCCTTACGACACGCTCAATGATTTGCCACCGGTGGGGCGGATCTGCCAAGGCCCCATTGTGATTGCGGTCAGGGCGGACAGCCCGGTCAAATCGGTCGCTGATCTGATCAAGTTGGCGAAGGAGCGCAAGGGCGAGCTTAGCTACGCGTCTTCTGGCAATGGCTCAGCCGTTCATCTGGCGGCGGAGTTGTTCAAGATGATGGCGGGCGTGCAGATACAGCACATCCCCTACCGGGGCGCTGGCCCGGCCTATACCGATTTGCTGGGTGGCCAGGTGGACATGCTGTTTGGCACGGCGGGTGGCACGCATAAATTCGTTAAGAGCGGGCAGATGCGCGCTATCGCTTTGACGGCTGCAAACCGGGTGGATGCCTACCCCGGTGTGCCAGCGGTGGCAGAGACCATACCCGGTTACGAGGCTGAAGTTTGGTACGGGCTGTTTGCGCCCAAGGGAACACCGCCTGCGTACATTGAGCGGCTCAACAGCGCCCTGAGAAAAGCCACCGACTTGCCGAGCTACAAAGAGGCGATGCAAAAAGACGGCTTGATGATCGCCGTGAACTCACCGCTGGAGATGGCCGCGTTCATGAAGGATGAAGTCGAGCGCTGGCGCAAAGTCGTGAGCAGTCAAGCCATCAAAACCGATTAACAAACCACACAACAACTTTTGAGGAAATGAAATGACAAAACTGCGTCTTGAAGGCAAGGTCGCCATCATCGTCGGTGCGGGGCAGCAGCCAGGTGGGTCAGTGGGAAATGGCCGGGCCACCGCTGAGCGGTTTGCCCAAGAGGGCGCGACCTTGTTGCTGGTGGACATACAAGCCGACTGGGTGGCCGACACCTTGAACGCGGTCTTGCAGCACGGCCAGCCCGCATCCGCTTTGGTGGCCGACATCACGGACGAAGCCGCATGCGCGAACATCATCACAACCTGTGTGGTGCGCTATGGCCGCGTGGACATCCTGCACAACAACGTGGGCATGTCCAAGGGCGATAAGAAAACCGCCGACCTCCCCATGGCGACGTGGGACAGCTTGATGGGCTTAAATTTGCGCGGCATGTTCATGACCTGCAAACACGTCTTGCCCCAGATGATTGCGCAGGGCTCGGGCTGCATCATCAATGTGTCGTCCACCGCGTCGCTGGCGGCGCGGCCCACGGTGACTTACAAAACCTCCAAAGCCGGGGTGAATGCGCTAACGCAACACATCGCCATCGAGAACGCCGCGCACGGCATTCGCGCCAACGCCATTCTTCCGGGCTTGATTGATACCCCGATGGCGATCAACCGGCGTGCGCAAGAGCGGGGTGTGCCTGCAAGCGTCATCCGTGCCGAGCGTGATGCACTCGTACCCATGGGCTTCATGGGCAGTGCGTGGGACGTTGCCAACGCGGCGCTGTTTTTGGCCTCGGATGAGGCGCGCTACATCTCGGGGGTGTTGCTGCCGGTGGATGGGGGCTTGCTGCAAAAGCGGGGATAGTTGCACAATGAGTTTCGAGCGGCGTTCGTCAAAGGAGCTTGAGTGATGGCCGATTTATTTCACAACCCCATGGGATTGATGGGCTTTGAGTTCGTCGAGTTCGCCTCGCCCGCGCCGGGCGTGCTGGAGCCGGTGTTCGAGCGCATGGGCTTCACCCTGGTGGCCAAGCACCGCTCCAAGGATGTGGTGCTGTACCGCCAGGGCGGCATCAACTTCATCGTCAACCGCGAACCCAAAAGTGTGGCGGGCTACTTCGCGGCCGAGCACGGGCCGAGCGCTTGTGGCATGGCGTTTCGCGTCAAGGACTCGCACCACGCCTACCGCCGCGGGCTGGCGCTGGGCGCCCAGCCGATTGAACTCAACCCCGGCCCGATGGAGCTGAACCTGCCTGCCATCAAAGGCATAGGCGGCGCACCGCTGTATTTGATTGACCGCTTTGAAGACGGCGAATCTATTTATGACATTGACTTCAAATTCATCGAGGGCGTGGATCGCCACCCGGTGGGCCACGGCCTTAAGCTGATCGACCACTTGACGCACAACGTCTATCGCGGGCGCATGGCGTTTTGGGCTGATTTTTACGAACGCCTGTTCAACTTCCGCGAGATTCGTTTCTTTGACATCAGGGGCGAATACACCGGCCTCACCTCCAAGGCGCTGACCGCGCCCGACGGCAAGATCCGCATCCCGCTCAACGAAGAGTCACGCCAGGGCGGCGGGCAGATCGAAGAGTATTTGATGAAGTTCAACGGCGAAGGCATCCAGCACATTGCGCTGATTTGCGATGACCTGCTGGCTACGGTGGACAGTCTCGCGCTGGCGGGCGTGCCGCTGATGAGCGCGCCGAGTGAGAGCTATTACGAGATGCTGGAAGGGCGCTTGCCCGGCCACGGTCAGCCGGTGGCCGAATTGCAGTCGCGCGGTATTTTGATGGATGGATCAACCGAAGGCGTTGCCACAGGTGGAACGCCTCGCTTGCTGCTGCAAATTTTCTCGCAGACGCAACTCGGCCCCGTCTTCTTCGAGTTCATCCAGCGCAAGGGCGATGAGGGCTTTGGCGAAGGCAACTTCAAGGCGCTGTTCGAGTCGCTGGAGCGGGATCAGATTCAGCGCGGTGCCCTGGCGGCGAAGGGCGCATGAACTCGGAGCAAGACCATGCCTGAGCCATTGGAAGAAAGTGCTCAACACAGCGCCAAGCACGGGCTTGCCGCTGGCAATGCCCAGCGCCCAGAGCGTGCCGACTGGACGATTGACCAGGCTTGGGCGCACTACAGCGCCGCCGAACACGGCGTCTGGAGGACTTTGTTTGAGCGCCAGAGCCGACTGCTGCCGGGCCGCGCCTGCGATGCCTTTGTGCAGGGCATGGCCGATTTACCGATTGGCCCCGAGCAGATCCCCGACTTCAGGCACCTGTCCGACATCTTGATGGCGCGCACTGGCTGGCAGGTGGTGGCCGTGCCGGGGCTGGTGCCGGACGAAGTGTTTTTCGAGCACCTGGCCAACCGCCGCTTCCCGGCGGGCCAGTTCATTCGCCAAGCGCACGAGCTGGACTACATCGACGAGCCTGACGTGTTTCACGACGTGTTCGGTCATGTTCCCCTGTTGCTCAACCCCGCCATCGCCGACTACATCCAGGCCTACGGCGTGGGCGGCTTGCGGGCGCAGAAGCTGGGCGTGCTGGACCAACTGGCGCGCGTGTACTGGTACACCATTGAGTTCGGCCTGGTGCAGCAGCCAGACGGCTTGCGCATCTATGGCGCGGGCATTGCCTCATCGGCCGCTGAGAGTGTTTTTGCGCTCGACAATGCCTCACCCAACCGCGTGCGCTTTGACCTGGAGCGGGTGATGCGTACCCGCTACCGCATTGACGATTTTCAGGAAACTTACTTCGTGATCGACGGCCTGGACCAACTGCTGGAGCTGGCAAGCATCGACTTCAGCCCCCTCTACGCACGCGTGCAAGGCCAGCCGGAGTACGAACCCGGCACGGTGCTGGCCTCTGATCGCGTGATTTCAAAAGGGACGGGCCGCTACCATGCGGCCAAGCGTTAAACCGGGAACGTCCCCGGCAACAAAATGCTTTTGTCCACGATCTGGATATTCGTGTGCCCGCAAAACGCCATGGTGCTGTCGAGCTCTTTGTGGATGATCTGCAGCGCTTTGGTGACTCCGGCTTCGCCCATGGCCCCCAGGCCGTAGGCCATGGCGCGGCCAATCATCGTGCCTTTGGCACCCAGGGCCCAGGCCTTGAGCACGTCTTGGCCGCTGCGGATGCCGCCGTCCATCCAGACTTCAATCTGGTCGCCAACCGCCGCCACGATGGGGGGCAGGGCTTCGATGCTGCTTTGCGCGCCGTCGAGCTGTCGCCCGCCGTGGTTGCTAACCACAATCGCGTCGGCCCCGCTGGCCACGGCCAGTTGGGCGTCTTCTACGTCTTGAATGCCTTTGAGGATGAGCTTGCCGCCCCATTGCGCTTTGACCCAGGCCACATCGGCCCAGGACAGGCGCGGGTCGAATTGTTCATTAGTCCAGGAGGAGAGCGACTTCATGTCGGTCACTTCTTTGACGTGGCCGACCAAGTTGCCAAAGGTGTGGCGGCGCGTACCCAACATGCCTAAGCACCAGCGCGGCTTGGTCATCAGGTTGATGAGGTTGGCTAGTGTTGGCTTGGGTGGTGCGGTCAGGCCGTTCTTCAGGTCTTTGTGGCGCTTGCCGATCACCTGCAAGTCCAGCGTGAGGACGAGCGCGCTGCACTTGGCGGCGCGGGCGCGCTCGATCATGGCGGCCATGGCGTCGCGGTCGCGCATCATGTAGAGCTGAAACCAGAAGGGCGCGGTGGTGTTGGCAGCGATGTCTTCAATCGAGCAGATGCTCATGGTGGACAGCGTGAACGGGATGCCGAACTTTTCGGCAGCGCGGGCGGCGTGAATTTCGCCGTCGGGGTGCTGCATGCCGGTCAGGCCCACGGGCGCGATGGCGACCGGCATTTTGACGTCAATGCCCACCATTTTTGTCGCGGTGCTGCGGTTTTCCATGTTGACCGCCACGCGCTGGCGCAGCTTGATCTTCTGGAAGTCGGACTCGTTGGCGCGGTAGGTGCTCTCGGTCCACGAGCCGCTGTCGGCGTAGTCGTAGAACATGCGCGGCACGCGTTTTTGCGCCAGCACGCGCAGGTCTTCGATGTTGGTGATGATGGGCACAGGGATATCTCCAGTCAGTGGGACTGGATGATATCGAACTTAAATTCGCCGACGCCGGGACACTACGCTCAGTTGTACCGTCTGATTCAGGGGGCTGGCACTCACCTGCAAGGCTTGCGGGGGCAAGTCAAGCAACTGGTCGGCGTGCCATACCCGCAGCTTGACCGCTCCGTTAGGTACGTTGGCAAACTGCGCCGTACCTTCTGCATTGGTTTTGAGGGTCCAGGCGGAGTCGGTGACAAATATGCTGCCCCGCATTGACCCATGCAAGTGGCAGCCCAGCAACACGGCCCCCGGTTTGTCCAGTGTGATGTCGGCTGAGCTGGCAGATTTACTCTCTTCTTTGCCCGCCAGTCGCGCTTCAAAACCGGCATCGGACTGGGGCATTGCCAACCCGGCAGCGGTACCACGCACATGGTGATCCCAGCGGTCCAGATTGGTAAAACGCACCGTGGTGCCTGTGGCCACCACGGTCACTTCGGGGACGAAACGCATCTTCTCTTGCAAAACGGTGGCGCTGCGGGGCAGCAGCGCTGGGGCGGGGCTGGCGCTCGGGGTGTTGGGGTACATCACCACGACCGCATCCGTCACCGGTTTGCCTTCTTTGTCCAAAACCAGGATTTGAACATTTCCTCCGATAGCGCTTGCACACAGGGCGTAAGCAGCTATTAAAGTTGTAGCATTTTTCATGATGTTAATGAAGTGTGATGACGTCGCGGTGCATGGGGGCGAGTAGCGCCAAGAGTCTATTTTGCTGGGTGAATGGAATGCCCCGAGCCTCCATGGCGGACTGTAGGTTTTCCACCAGTGCATTGAAGTCCCCTTTGTTGATGTCCATGGCAGCGTGGGCTGACTTCATGTCCGCGCCCTTGTAGGTGCAGGGGCCTCCGGTGAGTTGGCACACTTGTTCGGTCAGTTTGGCTTTGAGTCCCGCCGGTTTGGCGTCTTTGAAGTGAGTGCCAATGCGCGCATCTTTGAGGAGGCGGTTAACGAAATCATCCATCAGTTGGGTAATGCCAGTCTTTTCACCGAACGCTTTGTACAACTCGTCATTGGCAGTGGTCATGGTTTGTGCCATGCCAGAGGTGCAAAGCAGGCTGGTGCAGGCCAGCAGCAGGGACATCAGTAATTTTTTCATGATTGGTTCTCCAGAAGGGTGATAAAAAGAAAGAGGTTTAGAACGCAAACTGGGCTGACAGGTAGGTGCCGGTTTGCCGACGGCCCGCGGTGACGCCGGGCACCACTTGGCCTAAATCCACATAAGCCAGGGTCAGCGAGACGTTTTTGCTGGGCGCCCAAGCCACGAAGATGTCCTTCCAGTCATCCGCATGCAGGGCATTGCCCAAACCGGCGGCAGAGCCAACAGACTCCAGGTTGTTGGTCATCACGCGGTACTCGGCACCAATGGCCAGCTTCTTGTTGAGCAAATAGGCCACGGCAAACTCGGGCACCACGCTGCGGCTGCTGGTGCCTGTGCTGCCCGCACCAAAACCCAGGAGGCCACCTTGGTTGGCGTTGGTGGAACGCAAGGTGCCATTGATCAGAATGCGCTTATCCAGCAAGAGCTTGGTCGCGCTCACATAAAAATCAGTGCCATTGTTTTTGACGCCCATGAAATCAAACACGGACTGGAGAGAACCGGGGCGCACGGCTTTGTATTCCAGTCCGACGGAAATCTGAGGCATCCAGCTGTCGCTGTTCAGTATGGCGTCACCCGCGACCTTGACCTTGACCCCCAGCACGTCCATCTGGATGTGTTGCCCCGCTGCGATGCCAAAAGGTGCGATGCCGTTCA
>JANPNG010000014.1:0-7856 GCA_031427355.1 Hylemonella sp. | reverse complement strand
CAAATCCTGAATGTCCACATGCGCAAAATTCCGGCAGGACAGGATGTCAATCCCGGTGTGATTGCGCGTGGTACGCCCGGCATGAGCGGTGCCGATCTGGCCAATCTGTGTAATGAAGCCGCCCTGATGGCCGCACGTCGTAACGCGCGCGTGGTCGAGATGCAGGATTTCGAGAAAGCCAAAGACAAAATCCTCATGGGTCCCGAGCGCAGGAGCATGGTCATGCCGGAGGAAGAGCGCCGCAACACGGCCTACCACGAGTCAGGCCATGCGCTGATCGGCAAGCTGCTGCCCAAATGTGACCCGGTGCACAAAGTCACCATCATCCCGCGCGGTCGCGCCCTGGGCGTGACGATGAGCCTGCCAGCGCAAGACCGTTACAGCTATGACAAGGACTTCATGCTCAACCAGATCAGCATGCTGTTTGGCGGGCGTATTGCCGAAGAGGTGTTCATGCATCAGATGACCACCGGTGCCAGCAACGACTTTGAGCGTGCGACTCAGATTGCCCGTGACATGGTCATGCGCTACGGCATGACGGATGCGTTGGGCCCCATGGTCTATGCTGAAAATGAAGGCGAAGTGTTTTTGGGTCGCTCGGTCACAAAGACCACGAATATGAGTGAGAGCACCATGCAGAAGGTGGACGCTGAAGTCCGAAAAATCATTGACGAACAATATGCCCTGGCGCGCAAGTTGATTGAGGCGAACAGCGACAAGATGCACGCCATGGCGAAGGCCTTGCTGGAGTGGGAAACCATTGATGCCGAGCAGCTCGACGACATCATGGCGGGCAAGGAGCCGCGTGCGCCCAAAGACTGGACGCCACGCACACCCACCCAAGACGGCAGCAATGGATCAGGCGGCACGCCGACTGTGAAGACAGACCCAGCACCCACGGTCGCTTGATGCGTGGCGTGATTTGAATCCAAGCTGAAATTTAAAAAACGGGGCATCGCGCCCCGTTTTTCTTTGGGCCTCAGCAAAATTCAAGCAAACTCCAAGCAAAGTATGCCCCCATGTTTTGGCAAACCTCCCGCTTCACCATTGACCTCAGCCGCCCCCAGGTGATGGGCATCGTCAACGTGACGCCGGACTCCTTCTCCGACGGCGGAGCCCATGCTTCAACCGCGCAGGCGTTAGCGTACTGCGAACAACTGCTGGCGCAGGGGGCCGACTTGTTGGACATCGGCGGTGAATCGAGCCGGCCAGGTGCGACGCCGTTGCCGCTGGAAGATGAGTTGAAGAGGGTGTTGCCCGTAGTGCGTGAAGCCGTCAAGCTCGGTGTTCCGATATCAGTCGATACCTACAAACCGCAGGTCATGCAGGCCGTGCTTGATTTGGGGGCGGACATCATCAACGACATCTGGGCCTTGCGTTGGCCTGCGCTATCGGGTGGACCAACGGCTCAAGCCGTTGTAAGCCAACACCCAAGCTGTGGCGTGTGTCTGATGCACATGCACCGTGAACCTCAAACCATGCAGGCCAGCCCCATGGAGGGTGATGTGGTGTCGCAAGTGCTTTTGTTTTTGGAGCATTCTGCGCAGGATTTGCGAGGGCTAGGCGTTGATAAGAGCCGAATTGTGATTGATCCTGGCATCGGTTTTGGCAAGACGGTCGTGCAAAATCTCAGCTTGTTGGCGCGACAACGCGAGTTACTGGTGGCGGGCTACCCCCTGCTGGCGGGCTGGTCCAGAAAATCCTCATTGGCGGCGGTGATCGGTGGTGAATCGAAGTCCTCAAGTGCAGGCGGCTCGCACGAGCGCCTCATCCCCAGCGTGGCGGCTGCATTGCTGGCGGTGGAGCGGGGTGCCCGCATTGTGCGGGTTCATGATGTGCGCGAAACCGTTCAGGCTTTGAAGGTCTGGATGGCGGCTTCGAACGCCCTAGAATCTAGCGATCCAATACAACCAGGTGACAAGACATGAGCAGAAAATATTTTGGAACAGACGGCATTCGCGGCACAGTGGGTCAAGGCCCTATCACGCCGGACTTTGTCATGCGGCTGGCCCACGCCGTGGGGCGCGTGCTGAAAAGGACCGAAGATCGCCCAACCGTTTTGATTGGCAAGGACACCCGTATTTCTGGCTACATGCTGGAGAGCGCGTTGGAATCCGGCTTCAACTCGGCGGGGGTGGATGTTGTGTTGCTTGGGCCACTGCCTACCCCGGGCGTGGCCTATCTGACACGGGCGCAACGTGCGTCACTGGGGGTGGTGATCAGCGCCAGCCACAACGCATTTCCAGACAATGGCATCAAGTTCTTCAGTGCACTGGGCGCCAAATTGCCTGATGCTTGGGAGCAAGACGTTGAAGACGTGCTTGAACAGCCACCGGTGTGGGCGGATTCAGCACACCTGGGCAAAACACGGCGTCTTGAAGACGCTGCGGGGCGTTACATCGAATTCTGCAAGAGCACCTTTCCCACCAACCTCACACTCAAGGGCCTGCGAATTGTCGTGGACGGTGCGCATGGGGCGGCGTACCAGATCGCACCCATGGTGTTCCATGAACTCGGGGCCGAAGTGGTGTCCATTGGTTGCTCACCCGATGGCTTGAATATCAACCATGGCGTGGGGGCCACCCATCCCAAGGCATTGGTAGAGGCTGTTAAATCGCACCGGGCTGATTTCGGCATTGCCCTGGACGGCGACGCAGATCGACTGCTCATGGTGGACGGTGCCGGACGACTCTACAACGGTGATGAGTTGCTGTACCTGATGGTAATGGCCCGCTTGGCTGGAGCGGCCAGGCCTGGTGGTAACAGGAGAAATCCCGTGGTCGGCGTCGTTGGCACGCTAATGACCAACATGGCCATTGAAGTCGCCCTCAAAGCCAAAGGCGTGGAATTCGTGCGCGCCAAGGTGGGTGACCGCTATGTGCTGGAAGAGTTGGAGAAAAATCGTTGGATCCTCGGTGGCGAAGGCTCGGGTCACCTACTGGCCCTGGACAAACACAGTACGGGCGATGGCCTGATCAGCGCACTGCAGGTGCTACAGGCTTGCGTCAGCAGTGGTCAAACCCTGTCCGAATTGCTGGTTGATGTCACCCTGTTCCCTCAGACCCTGATCAATGTGCGATTGCAACCAGGCCAGGACTGGAAGAGCAACGCCAAGCTGGCGAGCGAAACCCAGGCGGTTGAGGCGGAGCTGGGTGACAGTGGCCGCATTTTGATTCGCGCCAGTGGCACCGAGCCGCTGTTGCGCGTGATGGTGGAGGCGCGTGACGCGCACCAAGCGCAGGCCTGCGCTCAACGTCTGGTGGATGCCGTCAAAGCAGGGTGATAGCTTGGTGCAAATGACTCGGCTTTAAACCGGGTCGAACCGTCGCGCGAGCCAGGCACCGGCCACTGCGCCCAGACACTGGGCCAGCACGAATCCCGGCGCACTGGCCGGTGCAATCCCTGCGAAGCTGTCGCTCAAGAGGCGCCCCAGCACCGCAGCCGGATTGGCAAACGAGGTGCTGGCCGTGAACCAGTACGCCGCACCGATGTAGCAGGCCACCAGCGTACTGGCCTTGCCCAGTGGTGAGCGCAAGATCACAAAAATCAGCCCACCGGTGGCCACTGCCTCGGCGATCCACTGGCCCAAACCTCCGCGCAATTTTTGACTGGTTTGCAACAGATCCAAACCAAACATGGCGTGCGCCAGCCAGGTGCCAACGGCGGCACCTATCAACTGAGAAGCTATCAAAAAAATAGCTGCTCGTGCATTGTTTTTGGCCTCTTCAGCTTGTTTTACTTTTGTAAACAGAGTCACAAGAGTGACCAAGGGGTTGAAATGTGCTCCACTGATCGGGCCAAAAATTTCAATCAAAACGAAGAGCGCAAACACCGTGGACAGCGTGTTCGCCAGCAGCGCGACGGCGTCGTTCCCGCCCGCCAAGCGCTCTGCCATGATGCCCGAGCCCACCACGGCACACAGCAGCGCCGCCGTACCTGCAAATTCGGCACCGAGTTTTTGCTTGAAGCTGGGCGTCTTTAAAGAAGGTGTCGTTGCGTTCATGGGTTGGCCAAGCTGCGTGCGCTGTGCTCTAGTGCCGTTTGTCCCAGCCGCTCATCCGACAGATTGACCAACAAGCTCAAGCGGTGCCGGATGGCTTGCAGGGTTTGCCGAAAGGCCGCTAGTTTTTGTTCTGCTGTGCCCTCCACCGCAGAGGGATCGGCATAGCCCCAGTGCGCTGTGGCGGGGTGTCCCGGCCAGTAAGGGCAGACCTCACCGGCTGCGTTGTCGCAGACCGTGATGATGAGGTCCATCTGCGGTGCATCAGCGCCTGCAAATTCATCCCAACTTTTGCTGCGCAGACCCTCGGCCGCAATACCCGCAGCCCGCAAGACCTGCAAGCCCAGGGGGTTGGGTTGCTGATTGTCCCGTGGACTGCTGCCCGCCGAGAAGGCCTTGAAACGGCCTTGCCCAAGGTGATTGAGCAGGGCTTCAGCCAGGATGCTGCGTGCCGAATTGTGGGTGCATAAAAAAAGAACGTTGAGCGGTTTTTTGGGGGTGGTCATGGTTTTAAAAAGTGAACGATTTCAGCCCTGTAGCGTACCCAATGTTTATGTCATTCAAGTGACACAAAACTGCCATCAACACGTCACGCAAGCCTTTCACACTCCTCACATCACTAAAGCAACAGGAGTTAATCATGGGACAAGGATACGGCAGAGATTTTGAATCGGATGAAGGCGTGAACATCAGCAGCCAGCCTGGCATTCATGCGCTGGACATCACGCGTCGGCACGTGTTGAAGTGTAGCGGTGCAGCCGTTGCCATGCTGATGGGTTCGCATTCTCTGGGAGCCAGTACGGCCAGCGGCCAGCCTTTAGGTTTCACGCCAGTGCCCATCTCCACGGCCGATACCCTGGTCGTGCCTGCCGAGTATGTGGCCGAGGTGCTGTACCGCTGGGGTGACCCAGTGGGTTCTGCTGCTGGTGTGCCCTTGTTCAAGCCGGATGGATCCAACACCTGGGAAGAGCAAAGCCTACAGGCAGGCATGCACCACGACGGCATGTCGTTCTTCCCCATTGACGGCAACCCCCGTCACGGCCTGTTGGCGATCAACCACGAGTACACCGATGATGGTTTGTTGCACGTAGACGGCATGGCAAACTGGTCGGCGAATAAAGTGCGCAAATCCCAGGCTGCACACGGGGTGAGCGTCATTGAAATCATTGAGCGCCAAGGGCAGTGGCATGTCATGCCTAGTTCCCGTTATGCGCGACGCATTACCGCCAACACCCCTATGGTGTTGAGCGGGCCAGCCAGCGGTCACGAGCTACTCAAAACAGCTGCCGACCCCAGTGGCACGCGGGTTTTGGGCACCTTGAACAACTGCGCGGCGGGTGACACGCCCTGGGGTTCTTTTCTGACCTGCGAAGAAAACTGGAATGGCTACTTCTCAGCATCCGAGCAACCCACTGCATCCGACAAGCGCTACGGGTTGCGCCACAAGGGCTGGGGTTACCGCTGGCACGAGCATGACGAGCGCTTTGATGCCGCCAAGCACCCCAACGAGCCCTATCGCTTTGGATGGGTGATTGAGGTTGACCCTATGGATCCGATGCAAACGCCCATCAAGCGCACGGCCTTGGGCCGCATCAAGCATGAAGGGGCCACCACCACGCTGACGAAAGATGGGCGGGTGGTCGTGTACATGGGTGACGACGAACGATTCGAGTACATCTACAAGTTTGTCTCGCGCGACAAGGCTCGTCCTGGTGGCTATGCCGCCAACAAGAGTTTGCTGGACCATGGCACGCTGTACGTGGCTCGTTTCGAAGCTAATGGACAGGGAAGCTGGCTGGCTTTGGTGCAAGGTGAAAACGGACTCACTGCGGACAAGGGATTTGCCACACAAGCTGATGTATTGATCCACACGCGCCAAGCCGCTGACGTGGTGGGGGCCACGCCGATGGATCGCCCCGAATGGATGGCCGTGCACCCGCATACCGGAGAAGTGTTTGCCACACTGACCAACAACAGCCAACGCGGTCAACCCAGTCGGCCGGTGGATGAGGCCAATCCCCGTGCCGACAACAGCATGGGCCACATCATTCGCTGGCGCGAAGGTTCAGCCCGGGGTAGCGATGCCTCTGCGACGGAATTCCGCTGGATGCAGTTTGCACTGGCGGGCGATCCCCATGCTGATCAACCTGAACACCGGGGCGACATCAAAGGCGACATGTACGGCAGTCCGGACGGTTTGACCTTTGATGCCGGTGGTCTGCTGTGGATTCAGACCGACGTCTCGACCTCGGTCATGCACCAAGGGGCTTACAAAAACATGGGTAACAACATGATGTTGTGTGCTGACCCGTTCACCGGCGAGACCAAACGCTTTTTGACGGGCCCCAAGGGGTGCGAGATCACGGGCATCACCTTCACGTCAGACCGGCGAACGGTCTTCATCAACATCCAGCACCCCGGTGAGACCGCCAGTGAGCGCAGCGACCCGGCTGACCCCCAGGCCATCAGCCATTGGCCCGATGGCGCGAAGGGCGGGCGACCCCGCTCGGCCACCGTCGCCATTCGCCGCCGTGATGGCGGCATGGTGGGCACGTGAACAACATTTGAAACACAAAGAACCGCATACCAAACCAAGAAGGAGTGCACATGAACGAACTTCCCAATCCAACCTATCCGCTGTCACCCATTGCCTTGCCCAGGGGGTCACTTCACCGATCTGAAAGCCCAGTGGCTCAAGCTCCCCACGGCGGCATTGTGGTCGCGTGGGCGAAACATCTGGACGAAGTGCGCGAGGCGCAACGCCTGAGGTATCAAGTTTTTGCCGTCGAAATGGGCGCGCGCCTGGCAACCACCTTGCCCGGCCATGACGTCGATTTGTTTGATGATTACTGTGAGCACCTTTTGGTGCGTGATGCCATCACTCAGGAAGTGATAGGCACTTACCGCGTGCTCACACCCACCCAAGCCAAGCGTGCTGGCAGCACCTACAGTGATATCGAGTTCGATCTGGTTCGCCTGCGCGCTGTACGCGAGCGTATGGTTGAAGTGGGTCGAAGCTGTGTGCACCCGGCGCATCGGCAGGGCACGGTCATCATGGCCTTGATGGGTGGCGTGATTGAGTTCACCCACCGCAACCAGTTCGACACCCTGATCGGCTGTGCCAGCATCCCCCTGTTGCACAACGGTGTGGTGAGCGGGGATGAGGCTGCCAGCACCTGGCATCAACTCAAGCAGACCCATCTGGCACCCATCGAATACCACGTTCGACCTCGTTTACCGCTGGCCATTGACCGATTGGACTGCACGCTTGATGTCAAGCCGCCTGCGCTGATCAAGGGCTACCTGCGCTTGGGTGCCAAGGTGATGGGGGCACCGTCCTGGGATCCTGATTTCAATTCGGCCGATCTGCCGATTCTTTTGCGAATTCCTGATTTGCCAGTCCGCTACCGAAAACATTTTTTGAGGTACTGATGAGAGCTACGCTGCCTCCAGAATTAGCTATATGAAAATCTGGGCCGCACGACAGTCCGGCTGGACCGGTTTTCGGCTTGCTGGATTCTGCCCAAAGAGTTGGGTGGACTTGAAGGGAACAGGCAGTCGCACTCCAGAGCAGGTTCCGCCGGGTTGGCGCGCTACTTTTCATCTATCGGTTTTCAATAGGCCAAAAGTGAAGTATAGAATTCTTGTGTGTCACTTGAATGACTTTTATTTTCTCTGGTGCGACAAAGGAATGGCAACAAAATGGCATCCTGATTTTTGTCACATGGATGTCACAATAAATTCATACAGTCCACTCATCTTTTAACCAACCTAAGAGGTTTTTGATGAATACGTCATTCAATCGTGCAGTTCTTGGTGTGCTGGCTGTCACCGCCATTGCCTTTGCCAGCGCGTC
>JANPNG010000013.1:0-12168 GCA_031427355.1 Hylemonella sp. | reverse complement strand
GCTTGCGCAGTATTTTCAGGGCTTGCAGGCTGATTTAGCACTGTTTCTGGGAATTCGGTTTGGTTCGGATCGGTCATATCAAAGATCAAGAGGTTTCAAGTTGTAGGCAGTATGCCAGTGCACCACGCCATCCAACTCGATGAGGTCAATTTTCACCAACGCGCCACGGCACGGCCCGCCACGGCAAGCACCCGTCTCAGGCTGGTACATGGCCCCATGCGAGGCGCAAATCAGCCCGCGCCCGGTGCTGTCAAAAAAATGGTTCGGCTGAAAATCCAACTCCATGGCCACATGGGCGCAGCGGTTCAAGTAGGCGTGGGCTTGCCCCTCAAAGCGAACAGCAAAGGCCCGGCACGTCTGCCCCTGGTACACCACATCAAACGGCACGGCCAACTCGCCGTCTTCCAAGTCCGATGCGTTGCACAGCGCTATCGCCTGCTCAGCCATGCTGAATCAACCAGTCGTGCAACTCGCGTACCGAATGCGCCACAAAGCGCGGGCTCAACTCGTAAAAATCCCCCGGCTCGTGCGCCCCGTAGCTCACTCCCACGCTGGGGCAACCCGCGTTCAAAGCCATCTGCAAATCATGCGTGGTGTCGCCAATCATCAGCACCCGCTCAGGCCGCACGTCAAACTCGGTCATCAACTCCTGCAACATCAGCGGGTGCGGCTTGCCTGCGGTTTCATCCGCCGTGCGCGAGCCATCAAACACACCCTGCAACTCCACGCTGTCCAGCACCGAGTTCAAACCCTGACGGCTTTTGCCCGTGGCCACGGCCAGCCAATGGTTGCGCGCCTTCAAATCCGCCAGCATCTCAGTCACACCCGCAAACAGGCTGAGGTCGTTTTGCCGCGTCGTGTAGTGGTGGCGGTAGCGCGCACCCAGCTCCGGGTATTTCTCGGGCGGCACATCAGGCGCGGCATGCGCCAAGGCTTGATTCAAAGCCATGCCGATCACATAGGCCGCCGCTTTATCGGTCGGCACCGTGCCCCCCACATCGCGCACCGCCAGCTGGATGCTGCGCGTGATGATGGCGGTGGAGTCAAACAGCGTGCCGTCCCAGTCGAAGGCGAGTAAGTCAAATTGGCGGGAGCGTGCGCTCTTTTGATCCGTCAATGGGAAAGAATTTGAAGTGCTAGGGAGCGACATGGGTCAAAAATTGTTCAAGTTCGGGGGGCAATGGTGACAGCAATTCGATGCGCTCATCATTCACAGGGTGACTGAACTGCAAACGCCAGGCGTGCAGAAACATGCGTTTGAGCGCAGCGCCATGGGGCGCTGTTTTAGAGGTCGTTTTTTGCAAGGCTTTGTTCACCTCAAAATTGCCATACTTGTCGTCGCCCGCAATCGGGAAACCTTCAGACGCTAGGTGCACGCGGATCTGGTGGGTTCGGCCTGTTTTGATGGTGACTTCGAGCAGAGAAAAATGCGCCGTTCGGGCTGAGCCAGCCGAAGCCCCGAGCAACCCTTCGACAAGCTCAGGGCGAACGGCAAACTGCTCGCGCACCTTCACCAGCGTCACCGACTTCATCCCGTCCGGGTCATCACGCGCCACCACCTTCACGCGCCGCTCGCCATCGGGCAGCAGGTATTTGTGCAAGGGTTTGTCCAGCACCTTTTTATTCGACGGCCACTGACCGACGACCAGGGCCAGGTAGGTCTTGCCGGTCTCGCGTTCGCGGAACTGGTCTTGCAGGGCTTTGAGGGCGCTGCGTTTTTTGGCCAGCAGCAAGACACCACTGGTTTCCCGGTCCAGCCGGTGCACCAGCTCCAAAAATTTGGCCTCAGGGCGGGCCATGCGCAATTGCTCGATCACGCCAAAACTCACGCCCGAGCCGCCGTGCACAGCCACGCCTGCGGGCTTGTCGATGGCCAGCATGGCTTCGTCTTCAAACAGGATGGGGAACTCGCGCGCCGGGCCGCCTTTGGTACCCACGCTCGCCGCGCCTTCGGCCATGGCCTGGGCTTTTTCTGCCACCCGCTCAGACATTCGCACCGGCGGTAAACGCACCACGTCCCCGGTCTGAATCCGCGTATCCGCGCTGGCCCGGCCTTTGTTCACCCGCACTTCGCCACTGCGGATGATGCGGTAAACATGGGTCTTGGGGACGCCTTTGAGGTGGCGCATCAGGAAGTTGTCCAAGCGCTGCCCGGCCGATTCCTCATCGACTTCAAGCGATTTGACCTGGGGGCTTGGGGGTATTGGATTGCCCTCTATAATGTGTTTCACTAACGTCGTGCTGTAAGTGGTTGATTCGGATGGAGTTTAGTCCACTCATCGCCAGCAGCCCCGTTAGAAGGTCGATGCCACCGGATCGTGCCGCACGCCAACCTCAAGCCAGAGCTTGCAGTGGCCTGCACAAGACCCGGCCCAACCGACGCATTGAAACACCGATACGGAATACCCAAGCCTGGCAGCAAAGTGCTGGCAGGCGGATCAAAGCGAAATGTTTGTGTTGATGAGCCTGATTTTCAACTGCCTGGGGCGCACTACTGCGCTCACGGGTGGTGTTGGTCGGCCCACAGTGTCTGTACCCCAGACACAAAGAGCTGCCAGCTTGGCCGCCACTCCACAAGCGCATCCCCTCGCCCCCATCCACGCGCCTACGCCGCAGCTCACTGTGTGAGTCTGCGGTTCTCCGGCAATTCCCTTCGTTTCAGCGCATCAGTTTCGGCATCGTTTGCCCCATTTGGGCATGTGATTTGTTGAATTGAAAAGAGAAATATCCATGAAACGGATGCTGATTAACGCCACCCAGACCGAAGAACGTCGCTTGGCGATTGTGGATGGGCAAAAACTGCTCGACTACGAGATTGAAATTGAAGGGCGCGAGCAGCGCAAGGGCAATATCTACAAGGCCATCGTCACGCGCGTTGAGCCATCCCTCGAAGCCTGCTTTGTCGATTACGGTGAAGACCGTCACGGTTTTCTGCCGTTCAAAGAAATCTCAAAGCAGTACTTCCAGCAAGGCGTCTCCGCAGGCAATGCCCGTATCCAGGACGCCATTCGCGAAGGCCAGGAACTGCTGGTTCAGGTCGAAAAAGAAGAGCGCGGCAACAAGGGGGCGGCGCTGACCACCTTCGTCTCGCTGGCGGGTCGCTACGTGGTGCTCATGCCCAACAACCCGCGTGGCGGTGGCGTGAGCCGCCGCATTGAGGGCGACGACCGTGCCGACCTCAAAGACGCGATGGACCAGTTGGAATACCCCAAAGGCATGTCCATCATCGCGCGCACCGCAGGCATTGGCCGCAGCGCGCCAGAGTTGCAGTGGGACTTGAACTACCTGCTCAAGCTCTGGAGCGCCATCGACGGCGCGATCAATGGTGCCAAGGGTGCTTTCCTGATTTACCAGGAATCGAGCCTGGTGATCCGTGCCATCCGTGACTACTTCAACAATGACATCGGCGACATCCTGATCGACACCGACGACATTTACGAGCAGGCTCAGCAGTTCATGGCGCACGTCATGCCTGAGCACGCCGCCCGCGTCAAACGCTACCGCGACGACGCGCCGCTGTTCAGCCGCTTTCAAATTGAGCACCAGATCGAATCGGCCTACGCCCGCACGGTGCAGCTGCCCTCGGGCGGCGCCATCGTGATCGACCACACCGAGGCTCTGGTCTCGGTGGACGTGAACTCGGCGCGCGCCATCAAAGGCAGCGACATCGAAGAAACCGCCACCCGCACCAACCTGGAAGCCGCTGACGAAGTGGCACGCCAGATGCGCCTGCGCGACCTGGGCGGCCTGATCGTGATCGACTTCATCGACATGGAAGAGTCGAAGAACCGCCGCGAAGTTGAAAACCGCCTGCGCGATGCGCTGCGCCAAGACCGCGCCCGCGTGCAGTTCGGCACCATCAGCAAGTTCGGTTTGATGGAAATGAGCCGCCAGCGCTTGAAGCCCGCGCTGTCCGAAGGCTCCTCCATCCCCTGCCCGCGTTGCGGCGGTGCGGGTCACATCCGCGACACCGAAAGCTCGGCGCTGCAAATCCTGCGTATCATCCAGGAAGAGTCCCAGAAGGACAACACGGCCTCGGTGCTGTGCCAAGTGCCGGTGGATGTCGCGTCATTCTTGCTGAATGAAAAGCGCACCGAGATCGCCAAGATCGAGTTGAAGCAACGCATCCATGTGCTGATGGTGCCCAACAAGTCGCTGGAAACGCCGAACTACAAACTAGAGCGGCTCAAACACGACGACCCGCGTCTGGACAACATCGAAGCCAGCTACAAATTAGCCGAAGAAATTGAAGACCCCACCGCCGTAACGCGTCGCTCGCAAGAGCCCACCAACAAGCAAACGCCCATCATCAAAGGCGTGTTGCCCGATGCACCCGCCCCGGCAGCGGCACCCCGCGCCGTGGCAGCACCAGCGAAGGAAATCGCCCAAGCCAAGCCCGCCTCTGTGGCCGTGGTTGCGCCAGCGAGTGGTGGATTTTTTGGCTGGATCAAAAACCTGTTTGGCAGCACACCAGCGCCCAAAGCGGATGCCAACACCGAGACGAAGGACGCCCCGCGCGAAGGCCGTGGTCAGGGTGGCCGTGATGGTCAGCGCCCAGCTGGCGCTCGCGGTGAAGGCCGCAACGAGCGTGGCGATCGCAATGGCCGTGGTGGCCGCGGTGGTCGTGGTGGCCGCGACGCTGGCCTAGAAGGTGGACGCGGTGGTCGCGGTGGCCGTGAAGGTGGCCGTAATGATCGCCCCTCTCCCGAGCGCATGGACGCTGGCAACTTTGACGCCAACGCACAACAGACCGCCAACGCTCCCCAGGCCCTGATCGCCGCTGAAGGTGTGAGCACCGAACCCCGCCAAGACCGCCCGCCACGCGGTGGCGAAGGCCGTGGCCGAGGTGACCGCAACGACCGCGGCAACCGTGCAGAACGCCCAGAGCGTCAAGACCGCCAAGACCGTCCGCAGCGCCCACAGCACCAGGACAACCAGCCCCAATCGTCAGAAGCGGGCACCGAGGAAGCCAACCGCCAGCCCGCACCGGCCATGGCACAAGCGGCCCCAGCCGATGCAAGCGCCAACGACATGTCGCAAGGCAGTGCTGCTCAAAACGCGGAGCAGCAGACGGATCGTGATGGCGCACCTGCTGGCAACCGCGAAAAGCGCTCGCGTGACCGCTATGGCCGCGAACGCAACCGGGGTGAACGTGGAGATCGTGGTGAGCGCGCTCACCGCAACGACGCACCTGCCGATCAGGCGCATGGTGCAGCCAGCAGCCAAGCCGATGCCCCTTTGACGGCACAAGCCAGCCCAATCCAAGCAAGCCAAGCTGAGCCGACCACACCCAGCCTCATGCCGGCCGCCGTCCTACCTGTGGCGGCACCAGCGTCAGCCGTGAAGCCTGAAGCAGTTTCTGCTGCATCGCCGCGCGAACTTCCCCGCGTGTCGGCCTTTGTCCTGCCCATGGATGACCTCAACCAGGTCGCTCAAAGCTCCGGCCTACAGTGGGTCAACTCGGATGCTGACAAGATCGCCGCCGTGCAGGCTGCCATTGCCGCCGAACCCAAAGCCGTGCATGCCCCACGTGAACGCTCGGCCCCGGTCGTGTTCAACGAAGGCCCACTGGTTCTGGTTGAAACCCGACGTGACCTGAGCAAGATGTCGATGCCACTGGACCAGTAAAGTAGCCAATTGCAACTCTAAAAAAACGGGGCACTCAGGTGCCCCGTTTTTTTGGGTGACGAGGACTCAAGGCGCTTCAGTGCCCCCGGCGTTCCAGATCCAGATGACTGCACACCTGGTTGCCACCCTTTTTTTGCACAGAATCGACTGCGTCCCCGGTGCGATCCAGCGCGGTCGCGGGTGAGTCTTCCATCACGACACGGGTAAATCCGGCGCTGACAGTGAGCTGCCCAACCTGTGAAAACTTCAGTTTTTCAACGCTGGCCCGCATGCGCTCAAACGCGCCATGCGCCAGCCATTCTTCAGGGCAGTGGAACAGCACCACGAATTGGTCCCCGGCCAAACGGTAAAGCCGGTCATGGGTGCGGAAGGTGTTGCCCATGATGCGCGCCACCAGCATGGTGACTTCCTCCATCACCAGGTGTCCATGCAGATCGGTGAGCGCGTTGAAATTGTCGATCACCACCATGCCCAGCCAGTAATTGGGTGGCACGCGGTGTCGACGCTCCTGATCCTGAACCACAGTGGTTCCATCTTCCGGCTCATCACCGTCAAGCTCATCCAGAACGGCACTGTAAAAAGAGTTGTCCAGCGACTTGCGGTTCAGCAGACCGGTGAGGGCATCCCGATCGCTATAGGCCAGCAGTTTGTAGATATTGCAATACACATGGTGCAGCTGGCCTGCCGTGTGGAGCTCAGCCGCGCTCAGGGGCAGCGCTGATTGGATTTCCAGCACACCTTGCATCTCTGGAGAGAGGTCAGAAATCAAGGGAATATAGGTAATGCGCGGGCCATGCTCACCGGCCCAGATCACTTCAATTTTGTCCTGTTTTTGCAAGCATTTGAGCCGATCCGGGGCGTCTTCCAGACGCTTCATGCTGGCGAAATCAATCCGCAAGGGGTCAGCCACCTTGCCGCCGCCACCGGCATCCAGTGAGGCCACTTCAAACCAGCGTTTTTCACCCACCTCATGCATCACATGCGCCACCAGAACGCGCTGAACGGGCAGCAGATCAATCAGTGCCTTTGCCAGGGTGTATTCAAGAAAGTCCCGGTCGCGGTGATCGGTCAGCTTGATCAGGTATTCGCTCAGTGTCGCCATAACTCCCACGCTATATGATTTTTTAGCTTACTTTCGCACCATTGCGCCAAGCCTGGATCTCGGCTTGAAGGTCTTCACGCTGCTGGGCCAATTGTGCAAGCGCTACCCAGGCTTGGCGTTTGAGTTGATCGCTCTGGAGTTGCACCACCGATTGCATGAGCAACTGCTGCGCCTTGCCCCACAGACTCAAACGCAAGCAGGCAAAACCCGCCAGGTATTGCAACAAGGCATTGCCGGGTTGACTCATTTGCGCGGACTCAATCCGGGCCAGCCAGGTCGCGTCCGGGCCGCCCGTGCTCAGCGTAAAGCTGTGGTCCAGTACCCGTACCAGTTGGGTTATCTGCTCGGATAACAGTGCTGAGTTGGGTGATTGCATCATCTGCGCCCATACGGGTAGCAGCCATTGCTGGGCCAACGCCACATCACCACCGAGAGTCAGCATGCGCTCAGCCGCCTGCGTGGCCACTTCAGGCGTGTGCTGTTCTGAGACGTCCAGTTGGCTCCAAGCTTTTTGCAACTGTGCCGGATCCTGTGCGCCTTGAACCAGTTCGCGGGCCAGTCCCTGCAAGATGCTTTGGGCGACCAAAGGGGAAAAGGCTCGGTGCTTGGCGAGCAAACGGGCGCTCTCCAACGCCGCCTGCGTATGACCGGCCAGTCGCTCGGCCTTGTAGCGCAGCCGCAACGCCAGCGTGCGGCGCGCGATGCCCTGGGGCAGTGCCGCCAGATGCTCAAGCGCCCCACTGACATCCCGGTCGCTCAGCGCCCAACGCGTGGCCCGCAACTGTGCGCCCTCAAAAATTTCCTGCTCATCCCGGCTGGGCACCTTGTCCAACACCTTGCGGGCATGCGCATCGCGCCCAGCGCGGTCTAGCAGCGCATGGGCACTCTCGGCGGCTAACAGATGGGCCATGGCGCGCAAGCGTGGCCCATAGGGCAAGGGGTCATCGCTGCTGGCCAGCGCTCTTTCTTGAACCAACAAATTTTCTGTCGATTTGCGTGCCCGAATAAAACGCCCCGCCATCAACTGGGCCATGGCATCGAGCAAACCCTGTTGCAGGGCACGCTCTCTTTGCAACATGCGCCAGCGCTTGGCCTCGCCCGGCAGAGACAGCAGCACCGACAAAGCCCGCAGCGCCACGTACAGCGTGAAGAAAAAGCCCACGAGCAGCAGCAACACCAGGTTGAGTGAGAGATCAATGCGGTGCGGCGGCCAAAATACGGTGATCGTGCCCTGGTTGTTGCCCGCAAACAGGGCGACGGACACGGCAATGCCAAACAGCGCCAAAAACCAAAGGAGGGTTCGCATGGGGGTTTACCGTCCAGCCGCTGCCGTGGTCAACGCGGCCAGGGTGTCGTCCACACGGGGCAATTCCAGCGTTTTCATCTGCCCCTGCAATTGCTTGAGTAAATCCGCCGCCACCTGGGTCTTGCGTGAAGAGGCATCGAAATACGTTTGAAGTGAGACGGCCACGCCCGCCAAGTCGGCACGGGCCGCATCCAGCTGGCGCGCCAGCAGCCCCAGGCGGGCATTGAGCAAGCGGAGCTTGAAGTTTTCACGCATAAAAAACGTCTGATCGGGTGAGAGCAGCGCGGCCTCAGGGTGCTCAATGCGGCTCAAGCGCACCAAGCTGCGCAGCTCGTCCAGCACCACCGCCAAGCTGCGCTGCCACCAACTCACCACGCTGTCGTCGCGCTGGGGTTTGAGCGAGCCACTCGCCGTCACCTTGGCCACCGCATTGGCCAGTGGCAGGTCATCCGCCAGTCGCACCAGCTCATCCAGCTTGACCAGCAAGGCAGGGGTGTCTGACACCGTCGTGCCCTTGATGCGCCCCACATCGCGCGCAATGGCACTTTGCAGTGCGTTCAAGCGGGGTTGGGCGGCACGCGCCACGCGTTGCTCTGCCGTCTTGAGCGCGGCCAGCAGCGGCTCCACGCTGCCGGTGAGTTGGGCCTGCTGTTGCGCCAGCCGGATGGAAGATTCAATGTCCACCACCAGGTTTTCATCGCGCGAGCGCGACAGGCTTTGCATCAGCTCTTCCAACTGGCTGCGCTGCAAGGCCACCTCGCTCAAACGGGCTTGCATCACCGACTGGCGCGCCGCTGTTTCCAGCACCTGCTCCTGCGCTTGCTTGGCCAGGGTGCGCGCCTCGACTGCTGTGGCACCCGAGTCGGCGCTTTGGCGGGCCAGTTGCTCCTGAATTGCAGACAGTTTTTGCCACATCAAGGCACTGAGCAACAAAGCCACGAGCGCGATCACGCCGAGCACCCACATGCCGCGGCTCAGGGCAGGCGGACGCTCCGCCTGAGGCTCAGGCAAGCCAATCAGCGCCACAGCGTCCGCAGCTGAGGGCACAGCACCCGGCGAGGTGCGACTTGGAGGATTGGACTCAACGTTCATCGAATGGATTCTATCGAGCCCACGATGTCCGCCACCGTCGGACGTGACTCGCACACCACAGAAAATCCAGCCGATTTTGCCGCCTCGGCAATGCGGGCATGGGTGACGACCGCCCGCGCTGCCGCCCAATCCTGTTCAAGCAGGAGCGTGCTCAGGTTGGCAAGCGCCTCACTGCTGCTGAACAACCAGACTGAGCCATCGTGCGCGGCTTCAACTGCCAGTTGCACTTGCGCCGGGCTCCAGCGCGGTAGCCCCCTCTGATAGGTCATCACAAAATCCACCACCGCCCCGGCTTGGGTAAGGCGAGACGCCAACCAGTCACGCCCGACGCCCACGCCCACGCCCTGCACGTCACGCACGGCATGGCCATCACCACCGCGCACGATCAGCACCCGCTGCCCCGCCCGCACACTTGAGCCCACCTGTCGCCACAGCGCTTCAGAATCAAATTGTGCGGCCTCCGACGGCGGCGCATCGATCCCATCAGGCGGCACACCGGCTCGCTGCAAGGCCTGAACGGTTCCCGGCCCGGTCGCCCAAACGCGTGGACTTGCTATTTTTTCAATAGCTTCTTGCGCAAGTATCCATTGGTTTTCAGGCGGTTTTGATTCAAAAAATCCAGTCACGGCATTGGCGCTGACGAACATCACTGCGGCGTAGCCGTGCAACTGTTGCCAGGCCTGGTGCACGGGGCGGGGGTCATCCACCGGGAGGATGTCCATCAGGGGCAAGGCCACGGCTTGCAATCCCGCCTGTGACAGAGACCGCACCCACGCATCGGCCTCGCGGGCCGGGCGGGTCACGATGACGCGCGGGCCACCCGGCTGAATCAAAGCGTCTCCGGCTCAACAGGCGTGGTCGCCCCGGCACGCACCATGGCGGCTTTCAAACTGACCGCCACCTGCTCGCCCAAGGTCGTCGCGGCATCCACATCGCGCACCACAGCGCTGGCCTGCGCATGCACCAGCGCAATGCGCCCCTCAGGGTCACCCCAAATCGCTTCAATCTTCAATTGCTCACCTTGCAACGTGGCATAGGCCGCCAGTGGCATGGAGCAACTGCCCCCCATAGCGCGGCTGACGGCGCGCTCGGCAGCCACCCGCAGCCAAGTGTCGCTGTGTGCCAGGGGCGCGAGCAACTGCATCACGTCCGCACGCTTGCTTAATGTTTCAATGCCCAAAGCGCCTTGCCCGGCGGCTGGTAGCATCTCATGCGGCTCAAAAACAGTGCGAATTCTCGCCACCAAACCCAGCCGCTTTAAGCCCGCCGCCGCCAGCACTATGGCGTCATAGTGCCCCTCGTCCAGTTTGCGCAATCGGGTGTCCAGGTTGCCGCGCAAGGGCTCAATGCGCAAGTCCGGGCGCAAGGCGCGCAGTAGCGCCACCCGGCGCAGACTCGATGTCCCGACCACGGCGCCCAGCGGCAATTCGGTCAGATTCGCGTAGCGATTGGAAACAAACGCATCGCGCGGGTCTTCGCGCTCCATCACGCAGGCCAGGCTAAAGCCTTCAGGTAGCGCCATGGGCACGTCCTTGAGCGAGTGCACGGCCAGGTCGGCACGGCCCTGTTCAATGGCCACTTCCAGCTCTTTAACGAACAGGCCTTTGCCGCCGACTTTGCTTAAACTGCGATCAAGAATTTGGTCACCCTGGGTTGTCATGCCCAGCAACGTGACCTCGTGGCCTTGCGCGGTCAGCAAGGCTTTGACGTGTTCGGCCTGCCACAGGGCCAGGCGGCTTTCGCGAGTGGCGATGGTGAGTTTCATAGTGTTGGTCGGTAAGTGCATTTATCACCAATCGAATGGCGCTCCACCATCACAGCGCACAGGCCAGGCAGGCGCGGCTCAAGCGTCTTCCAGATGAAGGCACACAGGTTTTCCAGCGTGGCAGGGCCTAAGCCCGCCACCTCGTCCAAGTAATGGTGGTCGAGTTGCTCGCGCACCACCTCGATCTCACGGCGCACATAGCCCAGGTCCAGCACCATGCCCGAATGCCCCTTGGGCTCACCGCGCACGAACACCTCGGCGTGGTAGGTATGGCCATGCACGCGGCGGCTGCCTTCGGCCTCAATTTCGCGCTTGAGCGTGTGCGCGGCATCAAAGAAAAATCGCTGGCTGATCTCAAACATCATCGAATCCCAATCATCTTGTGCGACTGCACACTCAAACGCCACTGCGGGTGCTGCTGGCAGTACGCAATCGCCTTGGCCGTGTTCTCGGCCCGCGCGGGCCCGTCCATCGCTTGCAAAAAGAAATGATCAAAGGCCAAGCCTTCAAAACGCGCCGGGTCCACGCCCACCTGCGGGTACACCAGTTTGAGTTCGCTGCCTGTTTTGATCAACACTTCGGCCTGCGCTTTGGGGCTGACGCAAATCCAGTCCAACCCCGGCGGCGGAGCCACCGTGCCATTGGTTTCCACCGCAATCATGAAGCCGCGTTGATGCAGCGCGCTGGTCAGCGCCGCGTCCACCTGCAACAGCGGCTCGCCACCGGTGAGCACCACCAGACGATTTTTGCTGTCTGGCGACGCCCAGGCTTTTTCCACCGCAGCGGCCAGCGCGTCGGCAGATGCGAACTTGCCCCCGTCCGTGCCATCCGTGCCCACAAAGTCGGTGTCGCAAAACGTGCAAACAGCGCTGGAGCGGTCTTCCTCCCGCCCGCTCCACAGGTTGCAGCCCGCAAAGCGGCAAAACACAGCCGCCTTGCCCGCCTGCGCGCCCTCGCCTTGCAGTGTGTAAAAAATCTCTTTGACGGAGTAGGTCATGCCTTGCAGTGCGTTGAATGGTCTGAACAAGGGATTTTCGCAGAGTGAGGCGCAGATCGGGGCCGCGCGCGAATGTCACTCGAATGTCACTCAATGGGTATGCAGTTTTTCCTGTAACCAAACCTTGATCAGTGACTGGTAGGGCACATCGCGGGCATTGGCAGCCACCTTGATGGAATCGAGCAGGTGCTGCGGCAGCCGAAGCGAAATCGTTTTGGTGGAGGGCTTGAGGTTTGGCAAGCTCGTTTTCTTGGCCTTGGACCAATCCAGATACTCGC
>JANPNG010000012.1:0-30410 GCA_031427355.1 Hylemonella sp. | reverse complement strand
CGCCGCATGGTCTGCCAGATCATGAGCCAAAAAATCATTCCGGCCAGTGCCAACGCCACCATGCCCGCGATCCAAAAGGCCGCAGGGGTCTGCATCGCAGGCCATGGGTCAACGCCGTGGTAGGCCAAGCGGTAACCACCGAACAGTCCCAAGCCCCACAGCAAGATGCCGTAAATCGCGAAAGGCGTGATCGTGATGCGGTAGCAGCGCAGCACGAAAACGCCCAAGGCTTGCAGCCCGTCAAACAGGTGAAAACCGGCCACCCACAACAGCAGTGATGACGCGAGAGCAATGACTTCAGGGCTGCGTGCGTAAAGTTGTGCGAGTGACTCACGCACGCCAACCAATGTGGCGGCCAGTAAAACAGCGCAACCCAGCACCAGCAAGAAGCCCAGTCCGACGGCATGGCGTGCCTGACGCGGCTGCCCCGCGCCGAGCCAGTAGCTGGTGCGGGCGCTGGTGGCAATGCCGATGGCCAGCGGCACCATGTAGAGCACGGCGGCCAGGTTGGCGGCAATTTGATGGCTGGCGGCGGCAACCGTGCCCAGGCGAGCCACAAACAAGGCCATTAGCGTGAAGGAGGTCACCTCAATAAGTATGGTCAAGCCGCTGGGCACGCCCATGCGCGCGAACGCGGCCAGGGTGGGCCAGTGGGGCCTCTCCAGGCGCTGCCATAGCCGGTAAGGTTGGTACAGCGCACGGGTGCGCAAGAGCCACAGGGCCACGATCAACATCAAGCACTGCACCAGCAGCGTGGCCAAGGCGCAGCCCACAACACCTTGCGGTGACAAACCTAGACCGCCAAAGGCGAACCAGACTGAGAGCGGGATTTTGATGAACAGCGAACCGATTTGCAGCCAGGTCACCAGCAAGGGTTTGCCCAGGCTTTGGTTGAGCGTACTGTACAGGCGAAACAGCAAAGCGGGTGGCAGGGCCAGGGCCAGCACGCTCAGGTAGTTGAGCACTTCACCCCGCAGCGATAAGGGCACCTCGGCCCAATCGAGTAGCACAGCGGGTTGCAGCAAAACCGTCATACCGAGCACCATGAGCACCAGCATCAGGTAGAGCGATTGGCGCAGCGAGAAGCCGAGCTGCTCAGGCCGCTTGGCGCCGTGCAGCTCGGCCCACACCGGCAGCAGGGCTTGCAGCACGCCCATAAGTGCGACATAGACGCTCATGTAGATGGCCGAGCCCACCGAAAGAGCTGCGAGTGAGGTCTCGGCATAGCGCCCGGCCACGATGGTGTCCGTGACGCCGAAGGCCATGGTGGCCAGTTGCCCGATCAGAATGGTGCCGGCGTGGCGGGAGATGGTTTTGAGTTCTGACACGTCTTCAGGAACCAGCGCCGCTCACCCGTCGGTAGAGCACGACGTCTTCCTCGCCCGCGCGCGGATGCCCCAGGGTGCTGTGCAAAGTCCACTGGGACATCTTGACTACGACCGGCAACGTGATCAATGCATCTTGATCGACCAGCAGCCACGGGCAACTGGCTTGTCGATCTGCGAGTTTGAGTTGGATTCGGGTGTGAAACGCAAAGGCCGCGCTCAGTCCGGGTTGCAGGCCATAGGTTTCAATGCAGGGGGTGGGTTGCGTCAAGGTTTCTATTCGGTTCACCAGCGGGGCGTAGCTGCGCGCGTGATCGATCATTGGCATGCACAGCGTGGTCAGCAAGAGCCAGCACAGGGCGGCACCACCGGCGGGTAGCACCAGACTCTTCCAGAGGGCGGCGCGATGACGCCCGGCACGCCACTGAACCAGCCAGATCCAGGCCAGCGTTCCGAGGAGGGCAAACGCGAAAGGCAATATTACAAACTTGGGCTCAAAACCAGGCAGCAGCCGCGCCACATTGGACGCTGGCTTGGCGGGGAAACCTGTTTGCATGGATAGCCACACCACCCAGATGACCAGGGCGCATCCGGTGAAGAACAGCAATGTGAACCAGTCGATCAAGGCTGACACACTTCGTTGAAAAGTCGGCAGGGCAAAAGCGGCCAGCGTCGCCACGGCGGGCAAGGCCAGCAGCAGGGCGCGGTCAGCGGCGGGGGTGAAGAGGGTGGTTGTCAAGGTCACCAAGACAAACCACAAGGGCAGCGACAGGTGACGGCTCATCTGTCGGCTGAGCAACTGCTGACGCCAGCGCCACAGGGTCCACAAGACCAGCGGCCATGCGGGCCAGGTGAACCACAGCAACAGGCTGCTCAGCCCGTGCCAGGTGTCCCAGTTGGGCGTTGGCATTTGCAGCCGCCAATGCCATAGACCCAGAACGGTGGTCAGTAGAGCTGCAAGCACGGTGAGTACCGAGAGTAGGGCGATGCTCAGCGTCCGGCGCTGACGCAGCGGGTCTTCCTGAGGGGAATTGACGTGGTCAATGCCCAGAATCAAAGCGCTACCGGCACCGAACAACACGGCCAGGGTTGGCGCGCCTGAGAGGGTCAAGCCCAGTAGCCCAACCACCAAGGCGGCCAGCGGCATCAACCGGCGTTCGGGCAGGGCGGCGGCGGCATAAAAACTCAGGGCTGTAAAACAAAGCTGGGCCAGGGCGGGCGTGGTTTCGTGGGAGAGCTGGGCCAACCCTAGGGTGGCGATGAAGGCCAGCAGGCCGCCATCGGCGACGGCGCGGGCATAGTCAGGCGTCAGTGCCTCGCCGCCAAAGGCGAAAGCGACCGGCTGCGCGTTCGGGCTGCGGGCCAGGTAATAAGTGCCGTGCCAGACGGCGCTCAAAGTCAGGGCCAATAGGCCAATGAAGGGCAGGCGGGCTGCAAAATCAGCATCCAACCAAGTGGGGGCGAGTTGCAGCGCCCAGGCGCCCAGCCAATAGGGCAATAAGGCGTCAATCTCTAGGGTCTGACCCATAAGGCTGGGGTTAAGCCAATTGGCACTGCCACGGGCCAGCTCGGCCATGGCGCCAAAGGCCGTGATGTCGGCGCTGCGCCAGGGTGCACGCCCGATGAAGCCCGGCAGCACGTAGGCCAAGCAAAGTAGCAGCAGGGCCGTGCGGGGCAGACGGCGTACCGCAGCTTGGGCGACGATGGCGGGGGTGGGGCGGTTCACGCGCGCAGAGGGCTTTGGAGTGGGCGGAAGGGGTGATGCAAGCGGTTGGCAATCTGACCGGTATCAAGCAAAAGGGCAGCACGGTGAACCGGGCTGCCCTTCTTAGACGCGGAGGCCAGTTTACTTGGCTGCGACTGCGGTCTTGCCGAAACGGTTGCGGAAGCGCTCAACGCGGCCGCCCATGTTGTCCACGGATTTTTGTGTGCCGGTATAGAAAGGGTGCGATTCGCTGGACGTATCAAGTTTGTACAGCGGCAGTTCGCGACCATCTTCCATCTTGATCATTTCCTTGGCGTTGGCGCAAGAACGTGTCACAAACTTAAAGCCATTGGACAAGTCCATAAAGCAAATGTCGCGGTAATTGGGGTGAATGCCAGCCTTCATATCTTCTCTCCATCAGTAGCAATAGCCGCGCTGGCCAATCCAGCGTACTTGTCGCGAAAACCATAAATTATAACCGCAGCGCAGGGCCGCCCCAAGCAAGGTTAGCTCCCTCGGGGGGCAGAGCGCTACTCGCAGTGAGCGAGCGTGGGGGTCACGTTCACCCGCCCCGACGCATCATGTCGAAGAACTCACTGTTGTTCTTGGTGGCCTTCATTTGTTTGAGCACCATCTCCATGGCTTCAACTTCGTCCATGTTGTAGAGGAACTGGCGCAGGATGCGGGTTTTTTGCAGGATTTCCGGTTGCAGCAGCAACTCTTCACGGCGGGTGCCGCTGCGGTTGAGCTGTATAGACGGGAATACGCGTTTTTCGTACAGACGGCGATCCAGGTGAATCTCGGAATTACCCGTGCCCTTGAATTCTTCAAAAATCACTTCATCCATACGGCTGCCGGTGTCGACCAGCGCGGTGGCGATGATGGTCAAAGAGCCGCCCTCTTCCACGTTGCGGGCTGCACCCAAAAAGCGCTTGGGGCGCTGCAAGGCGTTGGAGTCCACACCGCCGGTCAACACCTTGCCGCTGGAGGGTACGACGTTGTTGTAGGCGCGGGCTAACCGGGTGATGGAGTCCAGCAAAATCACCACGTCTTTTTTCAGCTCGACCAGGCGTTTGGCACGCTCAATCACCATCTCGGCCACGTGCACGTGGCGCGCAGCGGGTTCATCAAACGTGGAGGCAATCACCTCGCCCTTGACGGTGCGCTGCATCTCGGTCACTTCTTCCGGGCGCTCGTCAATCAAGAGCACCATCAGGTAGCTGTCGGGGTAGTTGGCGGAGATGGCATGCGCAATGTGCTGCATCATCACGGTCTTGCCGCTCTTGGGCTGCGCCACGATCAGGGCGCGCTGGCCTTTGCCGATGGGCGCGATGATGTCGATGACACGCCCGGTGATGTTTTCGTCGCCCTTGATGTCCTGCTCCAACTTCATCTGCACCTTGGGGAACAGTGGCGTCAGGTTCTCGAACATCACCTTGTGCTTGTTCTCCTCAGGCCCACCGCCGTTCACCTTGTCCAGCTTGTTCAGAGCAAAGTAGCGTTCGCCGTCTTTGGGCGTGCGCACCTCACCTTCAATCATGTCGCCGGTGTGCAGATTGAAGCGGCGCACCTGGCTCGGGCTGATGTAGATGTCGTCGGTAGAGGCTGTGTAGCTGGTGTCGGGGCTGCGCAGGAAGCCAAAGCCATCAGGCAGAATTTCCAGCACACCGTCGGCAATGATCTGCTCGCCCGTGCGCGCACGCTTCTTGATGATGGCGAACATCAACTCCTGCTTGCGCATGCGGCCGGTGTTTTCAATCTCAAGCTCTTCAGCCTGTTTGAGGACTTCCGACACGTGCAGTGCCTTGAGTTCGTTTAAGTGCATAGAGGGGACCCGAAGGGGTAGTGAATCAAAAATACGGGGGAGGAATACGGCAAGGCTGATTAGCAAGACAGAGAGGGGCTTGCCAGCCGGAAACTTGAATCAAGCTATTGAGGCCTGACGATTGAAGTGAATTATGACAGGAAAAGCCGGGGATGGGGTGGCCCCGGATGAGACTCTGCCTTAGAGGCAGGACGCCGAAATCAGACCAACTGTTGGTCGATAAAAGCCGTGAGTTGGGATTTGCTCAAGGCACCGACCTTGGTGGCAGCGAGCTGGCCACCCTTGAACAACATCAGCGTCGGGATGCCACGAATACCAAACTTGGCCGGGATATCGCGGTTTTCGTCCACGTTCATCTTGGCGATTTGCAGCTTGCCTTCGTAGGCGGTGGACACTTCGTCCAGGATGGGGGCAATCATCTTGCAAGGGCCGCACCACTCGGCCCAGTAATCCACCAGCACGGGCTGGACAGATTGCAGCACATCGGCTTCGAAAGAGGCGTCGGACACGTGTTTGATGAGGTTGCTGGCCATGGTGGTACTCCTAAGAAATTGAAAACAGGGCTTGTGAATTGCGCTTAACTGAGGCCTGCTGATCGAGGTTTCTAGTATTGCAGCTAAAGTTGCGGCATTGTGACAGAAACCAACCATTCTCCGTGGCCGAATCATTGGCCGACATGGATCGCCCGCATCGCCGCCCACCTTCAATCACGCCAGGCCCATCCGGCCCGTACCGTGGTGTTACTGCCCTTCGCCCAACTGATGCCCTTGGCCGCGCGCCAATGGGCGCAGGCCTACCCAACCGGATTCTCGCCACGCTTTGAGACCACGCTGAACTGGAGCCGCAGTCTGGGCTTGGGCCTGGCGGGTCAATCGGAATCAGACGCCACCCGCATCGCCTTTGACACCGCGCTGGACGTGCTCACGGCCCGCACCCTGTTAGAGCAGACCGGTCTGGCGGAGCGATCTGAAGCCCTGGCCGCGCGACTGGTTGAGGCTGCCCATCAACTCGGCCCATTGGCCGCCGCCATGCCCCCCACGCAGCGGGTGCTGTGGGCCAGCCAGGCCCGCGTGACGGCGCAAAGTGGCATGGAAGGCCCCCCGCTGGCGCTGGAGGCGCTAGTGGCGCAGACGGCCATCGCCTGGGCGGCCCATTCGGCTTACGCCACCGATGTGTTGTTTGAGCCCGAGGTGCGAGCGTCCACCGATGCGCTCATCGTGTTGCAGGGCTTGCAGCCCGACCCCTTGATGGCCTCGCTACAGACGGTGTGGGCGGAGCGCCTGTGCACGATAACGATGGACGAAGCATCCGTTCGTCCTGAGCTTGTCGAAGGATCGAAGAGTGAGAGCGGTTGGTGCTTTCACCCGAGCCGCGACGCCCAAGACGAAGCCCAGCGCGCCGCCGCCTGTGTGCTACAGCACGTCAATGCGGGGCACACGCCTGTCGCTTTGGTTGCCAACGACCGCGCCTTGACACGCCGCATCCGCGCCATGCTGGAAGGCAGCGGCCTGCGTCTGCGTGACGAAACGGGTTGGAAGCTCTCCACCAGCCGGGCAGGTGCCCACGTGATGGGTGCCTTGCGCGCCTGTGTCTGGAATGCCTCGACCGACAGCGTGCTCGACTGGCTCAAAAATGCCCCCTCTTTGGACGCCAGTGCGATACAGGCGCTGGAGGCCCAACTGCGTCGCCATCCGGTGCGCGAATGGCGCTTGTATTTGATAGCTGCTGCGACCTACGCGCCCAAGCTGACCGCAATGCTCACCCAAATCAACGCCTGGCGTGACGACATGCAGCGTGCCCGCACCTTGCCCCAGTGGCAGACCGCCTTGCAAACCTTGCTCCAACACAGTGGCCAATGGGAGCCGCTGCAACACGACGCGGCGGGGGTCAAGCTACTGGTGGCTTTGCGCCTGAGCGACAAGGCATCGCCCGAATGGCAAGCCCTGTTGGCCCAGGCGACTTGGGCCAAGCGGCGCATGAGCCTGGCGGCGTTCACCCAGTGGGTGAACCAGACCCTCGAAGCGGCCAGTTTTACGCCGGATTACCCTGTAGACGAGCAGGTGGTGATCTTGCCGCTCAGCCAAATGCTGGCACGCCCGTTTGCAGCGGTGGTCATACCCGGTTGCGACGAAGTTCGCTTCAACCCCTCGCCCGAACCGCCCGGTGTGTGGACGCCCACCCAGCGCCTGGCTCTGGGCCTGCCCTCGCGTGAGCAACTGGCTGACGCCCTACAAGCGGCCTGGCAGCAGGCTTTGCAAACCCCTTATGTGGACCTGCTTTGGCGCGAAAGCGACGAGGGCGGCGAAACCTTGCTGCCCAGCCCACTGGTGCAACTGCTGCGCCTGCAAACGGCTCAATCCAGCCCGGCACAGACCGACGACGCACCCGACCCACGCCCGCAGCGCGAAGTCTGGCCCGCACCGCTCAGCCGCCCTGCACCGACTGCCCCTCGCTTAAGTCTGCAACGCGTCTCAGCCAGCGCCTACAGCGATTTGCGCCGCTGCCCCTACCGCTACTTTGCCCTGCAACTGCTCGGCTTGAAGGAGACGGATGAGCTGGAGACCGAACTCGACAAGCGCGACTTCGGCCTGTGGCTGCACGCCGTGCTCAAGCAATTTCACGATCAACTCAAAGATGTGGCGAGCGCCGATGCAGCGACGTTGCTCTCGCTGTTAGACGCGGCGGCAGATCAAACCACTCAATTGCAAGGCTTGGCCGAAGATGAGTTTTTGCCCTTTATGGCCGCATGGCCCGGCGTGCGCGACGGCTATCTCGCCTGGCTGGAAAAGCATCAAGCCGAAGGCGCGCGTTTTGAGGTGGCCGAGCAATGGCTGGAACAAGCCCTGGGCCCCCTCACGCTGGTGGGTCGGGTGGACCGCATCGATAAAGTGCACACGCCCGGCTTAGGCAGCGATGGTCAAGATGTCGCCCTGGTGCTCGACTACAAAACCGAGTCCCTTGGCGTTACCCGTGACCGCGTCAAAACCCCGCTGGAAGACACCCAGCTTGCCTTCTACGCGGCCCTACTGCCGCACGACACCTTGCGGGCGGCGTATGTGAATGTGGGTGAGAAATCTGGCACCGAAAAGGTGGAGCAAAAAGAGATTGTGCGTGTGCGGGACGCGCTGGTGGAGGGGCTCTTGCATGATATGGATCGCATTGCAGACGGGGCTTTGCTGCCGGCGTTGGGGGAGGGCACTGCTTGCGAGTTTTGTGCTGCGAGGGGGTTGTGTCGTAAGGATTTTTGGGGGTTGTCTTGATTGTTCTTTTTGGTTTGCTTGCGCAAGTGCTCGCCTTCCCCCCCTATCCCCCCCGCCCCTATCCACCCCCGCCGGGGGTGGATAGGGGGCGGGAAGTCTCCTATCAAAAATATCAATCCAATAAACAGCTTAGTCCAGCCATGGGGAGTCCATCCCCATGAACCCCGCCGCCTACGAACACAACCACCAAACCGTCACAAGTCAAACCTTCTACACCATCGCCTGCGACCCCCAACGCAGTGTGACGGTAGAGGCTTGTGCCGGCGCAGGCAAAACCTGGATGCTGGTCTCGCGTATTTTGCGGGCCTTGCTGGCGGGCAGTGCCGCACATGAAATCTTGGCCATCACCTTCACCAAGAAGGCGGCAGGCGAGATGCGCCAACGCTTGAACGAATGGCTGGTGCAGTTTTCAAAAGCCACGCCCGAGCAGCTTGAACAAGAACTTTTAATCCGTGGTTTAAGCCCGCAAGCCGCACAGAAACTACGTGAGCCGCTACAAAATCTATACCAAACCCTGCTGATGCAAGGCCGACCGGTGCAGATCCGCACCTTCCACAGTTGGTTTGCGGCGCTGCTGCGTGCCGCACCCCTGGCCGTGCTGGAGGCGCTGGGCTTGCCCGCCAACTACGAGCTGCTGGAAGACGACTCGCGCGCCGTGGCGCTGGTGTGGCGGCGATTTTATGCGGCGCTGCTGAAAGACGACGCGCAGAGTCAAACCGCTCGGCAGGACTTCGAAGCCGTGGTGGCCGTCCATGGGCGCTTCCAGACCGAAAAGGCGCTGGAAGCCGCTCTGGCCAAGCGTGTGGAGTTTGCGCTGGCCGATGCGCACGGGGTGCTTGAAACGTCGGTGCCGCATTTCAGTGAGATGTTTCCTGATTTTGGGGAAGACGTGCCGTTCTGGCTGAGCGGGTCGAAGCCTTGTGAACCCTTCGATCAGCTCAGGGCGAGTGACGCTCATCCTCATCTGCACTCGGCTCTGTGGATCGCCGCTCAAACCCTGGGCCGCGCCAGCCAAGCCAGCTTCAGCGCAAAGGGTGGCGAATTGGAAGTTGCACTCACCATCGGAGATGCGCAGGGCGTGCTGACCGCCCTGCTGACCAAAGACGGCACTCCCCGTAAATTCAACGACAAAGTAGCGGGCATAGCGCAGGTGCGTGAGGCCCAGGCGCAACTGTTGCGCGTACAGGCCGCGCAAGCCCAGCACGAGGCCTGGCTTTACCAGCAGTGCATGACACGGCTGACCCGGGTGATGATCGCCGCCTTTGCCGAGATCAAACGTGAGCGCGGCTGGGTGGACATGAACGACGTGGAGCGTGCGGCCCTACACCTGCTGTCGGACCCGGTGCTGGGTGGCTGGGTGCAAGAGCGCCTGGACGCGCGCATCCGCCACTTGCTGATTGACGAGTTTCAAGACACCAACCCGCTGCAATGGCAGGCGCTGCAGGCCTGGCTCAGTGGCTATGCGGGTACGGGCGGCGGGGCACAAGCGCCCAGCGTATTCATCGTCGGCGACCCCAAGCAAAGCATCTACCGCTTTCGCCGAGCCGAGCCGCAAGTCTTCATTGCTGCGCAGCAGTTTGTGGTGGATCATTTGAACGGCGAGCGTTTGAGCTGCGACCACACGCGGCGCAACGCACCCCCGGTTATGCACTTGGTGAACGAGGTGATGGGGCAGGCGCAAGTGCAGGGTGAGTTCCACGGCTTTCGTGCCCACACCACCGAATCGACAGCCACCGGGGCCGTGCTGCGCCTGCCGCAGATCTTGCGCCCGACCGATCTTCAGGACGTCACCGAACACGACAACGCAGCACAGGACTGGCGCGACAGTCTCACCACGCCCCAAGAACTGCCCGAAGAAACCCTGCGCACCTTGGAGTGCCGCCAAGCTGCGCATTGGTTGGCGCAGCAGATCCAGGCGGGGTTGCATCCGCGCGACATCATGGTGCTCTCGCGCAAGCGAGACCGGCTGGCCGTCATGCAAGACGAGCTGCGTGCGCTGCACATCCCGGCCCAGCAACCCGAAAAAACCGACCTGGGCGAAGCGCCTGAAGTGCAAGACATCGTGGCCCTGCTGGACGTGCTGGTCTCGCCTGCACACGACCTGTCCTTGGCCCGCGCGCTCAAGTCGCCGCTGTTGGGTGTGGGTGATGAAGGGCTGATTGAACTTGCGCAGTTGGCGCGGGCTCAGGAAAAACGTTCAACTTGGTTCGAGTTGCTACAAAAAGAGGAGCTGCTTACGCCCGAATTAAAAGGCGTTGGTGCCACTTTAATGCAATACAAAGGCTGGCTCGACACGCTCCCACCCCACGACGCACTGGACGCCATCTACCAGCACGGCGATGTGCTGGCCCGCTTTGCGGCGGCTGCGCCCGATGCGCTGCGTGAGAACGTGCTGGCCAATCTGCAAGCCTTGTTGTCCGCCGTCTTGCAAATCGACGGGGGGCGTTACGCTACGCCCTACGCTCTGGTGCGCACCCTCAAGGCCGGTGGCGTCAAGGCGCCCGACCGGGCCGACGCAGATGCCGTGCGCCTGCTCACTGTGCACGGGGCCAAGGGGCTGGAGGCTGCGCTGGTGCTGCTGCTCGACACCGATGCGCCCAGCCCGAAGGCCCAGACCATGGGCGTGCTGGTCGATTGGCCAGGGGAGGCTGTCGCACCCCAAAGCTTTATGTTTCTGGCCAGCGAGACCCGCGCCCCTGCCAGTGCCGAATCGGCCCTGGCCACCGAGAGCCTGGCCCGCCAGCGCGAAGAGCTCAATGGCCTGTACGTGGCCATGACGCGCGCGCGCCAGCGCCTGGTGTTGTCGTCGGTACAGCCGCACCGTGCCAATGAGGCGAGTTGGTGGCAGCGTTTGCAGGGCGGGTGTGAGGTCATCCCCGAAGAAGCCGAACTGACCCCCGTTCGCCCTGAGCTTGTCGAAGGGCAACTTCCAACTCAAAAAATCACCCCATTTTTATTGCCAATTCTGCCTGCAGCCCAATATCCAATAGCACAAGCAGCTACTAAATCAATAGCAACTGAATCACCCCAATCCCTCATCGGCCAAGCCATGCACCGCCTGCTGGAGTGGGCCCCCTTGGGTGCGCACACCTGCCCGGATGCACAGGTACACCAAGTGGCGCACGAGTTTGCGCTGGACGCCCAGCAGGCCAGTCAGGCCGCCGCTATGGCCCAAAAAATCCTGACCGGCGAAGGGGCGTGGGCCTGGGACGCCAACCAGATTGACTGGCATGGCAATGAGGTCGCACTCACGGTGGCGGGCAGCACGCGGCGGATCGATCGTCTGGTGCACCGCAAGCCGCTGGCGGTGGGTGATGCGGCTCAAGGTGACGTCGGCGGCACATGGTGGGTGCTGGACTACAAATCCGCCACGCATACGCTGGATCAACCCACACTGCTGGCCCAGCTCATCAACTACCGCGACGCCGTGCAGTCCATCTACCCCGGCCAGACAGTGAAGGCCGCGTTTCTCAGTGCACAGGGCACACTCGACGAACTGAATGAATGAGAAAACCCAAAGGAAACGAATGAAACAAGTAGCAATCATCGGCGGCGGCCCGGCAGGTTTGATGGCGGCGCAGGGGCTGGTGGATGCGGGCGTGGCGGTGCATTTGTATGACGCTATGCCTTCAGTGGGGCGCAAATTTTTGCTGGCGGGCAAGGGCGGTCTCAATCTCACGCACTCGGAGGACGCAGACCGCTTTGCCTCCCGCTATGGCGCACGACGCCCGCAAATTGAGCGGCTGCTACAGGGCTTTGGCCCCGAGCAACTGCGTGCCTGGGCCAAGGGCTTGGGCATTGAGACTTTTGTCGGCACGTCCGGGCGCGTCTTTCCCACCGATATGAAGGCCGCGCCGCTGCTGCGGGCCTGGTTGCATCGCCTGCGTCACCCCCATGACCCGCAGGCGTCAACGCAGGTGGAAGAGGGCGGCGTGCGCTTTCACATGCGGCACCGCTGGCTGGGCTGGGCGGCTGACGGCCATACGCTGCGCTTTGAGGCGCCGCAAGGCGAAGTAGAGGTGACAGCCGACGCTGTGGTGCTGGCCCTGGGCGGCGGTAGCTGGGCACGGTTGGGCTCCAACGGGGCGTGGGTGCCGCTGCTGGCGGCGCGCGGTGTCAACGTTGCGCCTTTGCTGCCCGCGAACTGCGGCTTTGATGTGGCTTCACCTGCCAGATCGGATACGGCAAGCACCGTGGGCTGGAGCGAACATTTCACCAGCCGCTTTGCAGGCCAGCCCCTCAAGTCGGTGGCCATTGCCTACACGGCCTCCGCCGGCCAGACCTTCCAACGCAAAGGCGAGTTTGTGGCGACGCAGGCGGGCGTGGAGGGCAGCCTGATCTACGCCGCCTCCAGCCTCTTGCGTGACGACATCCTGACTCATGGCCACGCGACCCTGTTGCTGGACTTGCTGCCCGACCATTCACCCGAACGCGTGCTGGCTGAGGTGTCGCACCCACGCGGTTCGCGTTCGCTCTCCAGCCACCTGAAAAGTCGCCTGGGTCTGGAGGGCATCAAGATGGCTTTGTTGCATGAGATTTTGAGCAAAGACGACTTGAATCAGCCCGCCCAACTGGCCGCCGCCATCAAGGCCTTGCCGCTGCGCCTGGTGGCAGCGCGCCCGCTGGATGAGGCCATCAGCAGCGCCGGTGGTGTGCCGTTTGAAGTGCTGAATGACGCGTTGATGTTGCAGGCGCTGCCGGGCGTTTTTTGCGCGGGCGAAATGCTGGACTGGGAGGCCCCTACGGGTGGCTATTTGCTGACGGCGTGTTTTGCCAGCGGCTGGCGAGCGGGGGAGGGGGCTGTGAGTTTTCTACAAGCCCCCGCTCGTGCATAAAAACTTTAACGTGCGGGCGCGTGTTTCTCGTCGAGGAACAACTGCACCTCACGGAACAAATTCATGCGGTTCTTCTCCATGATGATGGTGTGCGTGCCTTCACCCAGCTCCACGTAGCGCTTGTAGGGTGCGCCGGTGAGTAGGGGCAGCAGGTTTTGCGCCATGTAGGCGGGCGTGTCCTGATCCCACTGGGCTTTGATGAGCAGCACGGGCACTTTTATATCGGCCGCCTTCCAGGGAATCACGCCGCCGCCCCAGTACTTCAGGCCATCGGCCACAACGCCATTGGGGGCGCGAAGCACGGGTGGGTTTTGGCTGGCGCCCACGGAGTCAGTGGCAGCCGTGGCGCTGGCCCAGGCTTCAAACCAACCGGCGGGGATCAGATCGGCTTTTTTGTCCTCGGGCACGCCAGTTAACCAACGTGCCTTGGCCTGCGCCATGCTCACCGAGCGATAGGCTGGTATGGGGCCTGGGCCGACCTGCACCAGCGACGCCGTCTGGCGAATCCACACCGGCGCGTACAGCACCAGCTTCTCGACCTTGTGGCTGTTCAGGCTGGTGTACCACTGCATGATGGCCGTGCCCCAAGACCACGCCAGCAGGTTGACCTTCTCGATGCCACGGCGCTTTTTCACAAACTCCACCACAGCATCCACATCACGCATGGCTTCCACCGTGCCCGCGAAGGGCGCGTTTTCAGCGGCGGGCCGGTCCATTTGGGCAGGGCGGGTTGAGCCGCCGTAGCCACGCACGTCCAGCAGATACACGTCGTAGCCCTGTTTGGCGATGTAGTCCATCCACGACATGCCGTCCAGCGGCAAATCAAACGCCGTCTCCGACGGGTAAGTCGCCCCGTGCACGTAGATCACCGTTTTGTCGGCGGAGAACTGCGTCATGCCTGCGGGGCGCTTGTTGCGCACATAGACCTGAATGCCAGGCTCGCTGGTGACGCGGAATTCTTCGGTGATGAGTGTTGCGTTGGCGGTGCTGGAGGTGGATGCGCAGCCGGACAGACCCGCAGCGCTAGCCATCACGCCGCAGATCAACAAAAGCTTTTTGAACATGGTGGTCGCCTCAATTGTGATGTTTGAGGCCCCATTATGCGCAAGCTTTGGGAGCGAGAAATAGATCGAAAAATGGAAGGTGACGGACCTTGACCCCGGCACTGGCTCGACAGTTAGAGCTGCTTGGTTCCCCATCTGACTCGGTTGGCCGCTTCACCATGCGGGAAGGCCCGTCGCTGGCTATTGTAAGGGAGCGCGCGTGGTCGCGGTGGGATGAATCATCACGGCCAAAGGTGATGGCAATCCGAGCTTGAGTGACAGGTGATTTCGCTGGGACCGTGCTTCGTCAGCGCTGTTGAATTGTCCTGCGGTGACCACCCACGATTGGGTTCCGTCTTGATCGGTCACCGCAAGCACAAGACTGCTCACGCCTTGCGCCTGGATCTGGCTGGACAGCGCATTGGCACTCTGCATCGATGGAAACTGTGCCGCTTGCAGCGCGTAATTGGTCGAAAGTGCAGGCGCAGCGGGGGGCGACAAGTTGCTGATTGTTGTGGTTTCAGCGGCTGACATCGGGCTTGTCTCAGAAGCTGGGTTTGACATTGACGTCCTCCATCCCGTGCTGAAGGCAATACCACCCAAAATCAGTGCCAACAGGACGAGGGCGTGTTTGAGGTGCATGGGGATCGGTCTCAAGGCCGTGGGTTTATTTATCAGGATACCTTGAATTTTCCAAACCAAAGGCTATGGTTAACGGGTGGTCGGCGGAGCCAGTTTTTGGTGTGATCCGCCGGTCTGACAACCTTGGTGGAGGTTCTATGCAAGTTGCTGATCGTTTCATAGACAAAGCAGGTCACGCCTTGATGCGTGATTTTGGTGCGTTTTATCCCACGGGGCATATGGTGGTCGCTTTTCGGGAGCAGCAGGAGGCGGAGCAAGTGCTCAAGGAGTTGCAGGCGATGGGGGGCGCTTTTGCTGATTGTGTGGAGTACACGGCCGCTCAAATGGCGGAGTTTGCCGAGCACAATTTGCAGGAGTCGGGGATCATTGCGAGCCTGGGCACCAGCATGACGACTGTGCGCTCATACCTGGACGCAGCCCGGCATGGGGCCACTTTTTTGATTGTGCCCACGCCCAGTGATTTGGCCGCCGAGCACGCCATGGAGATGGTGCACCATGCGCCTTCCTTCCTGCTGGCCCAACGCTATCGCCGGTTTGCGATTGAAGAAATGCACTGACATTGCTGTGTCGGGTTGATGGGGCTGAGGTGGCCGCTGGGGCGGGTGGCCCCGGCTTCGTTGTGGGCTCTGAACTGATAATGCCTGTCCAGTTCAGAACAGAGACCTTTCACATGACTTCAGACAGCGATGGGCGCGCGCAACACCGCGTACTTGGGCTTTTTCGCGCATTGGCATGGCCACGATGGCTTGAGAGTTTCCGGGCGCTGTGGCCGCCGGTTGTGGCTGTGGGTGCTGGTGAGCGTTTGCGCATCGTTGTGGGTGTCGCTTCGGCGCTTTTTTTCACGACGCTGATCGGTCGCCTGTGGGTTGATGTTTGGTTTTACCCCCTGATGTTGGTCGCGCCGCTGGGTGCCAGCGCGGTGTTGGTGTTTGCCACCCCTTCAAGTCCGATGGCTCAACCTTGGGCGGTGCTGGCTGGCAATGCGGTTTCGGCTTTGGTGGGGGTCGTCTGTGCTCAGACGATGGGAGAGCCGCTGGTCGCAGCCCCCATCGCCGTTGGGCTGGCCATCACGGCCATGCTGGCGCTGCGCTGCCTGCACCCACCGGGTGGTGCCATGGCTTTAACGGCTGTGCTCGGTCACGCCACGGCGTTCAACTTTGTTCTGTTCCCTGCTTTCACACAATCATTGCTGCTGGTCTTGGTTGGTGTGCTCTACAACAGCGCAACGGGGCGGCGCTACCCGCACGTCACGCCAAGCCCTGCGGGCGAGGTGACGGACAGCGCCCGACGCTTTACCTCGGCCGATTTGGATCAGGTGCTGGCGGACTACAACCAAGTGCTTGACGTGAGCCGGGATGATCTGGAAGCTCTGTTGCAGCGGGCCGAGGGGCTGGCCTACCAGCGCCGCTTGGGCGACATTCGATGTGCTGATGTCATGTCGCGTGAGTTGGTGGTGGTGCAGTTTGGCTCGTCAATCGAGGAGGCTTGGGGCCTGATGCGCCAGCACCACGTTAAGGCGTTGCCGGTGGTGGACCGGGTTCACCGCATTGTGGGCATTGTCACCATGGCCGACTTTCTGCGCCATGCCAATATGGATCAGCACGCCGGTTTGGGTCAGCGGCTGCGCGAATTTTTGCGCCCCAGCGGCCTGGAGATAACAAGTAAGCCCGAGGCCGTGGGGCAAATCATGAGCCGCCGGGTCCGTGTGACCCGGCAGGATCGCGCTTTGGTGGATTTGGTGCCGTTGTTTTCGGAGCATGGTCATCACCACATCCCGATTGTGGATATGGACAACCGGCTGGTCGGGATCATTACCCAAACGGATCTGGTGCGTGCTTTGTTTCGCTCGACCTAGTCGCCCGCCCACGCTTTAGAATCAGTCGCCATGTCCTACCTCGTGCTCGCCCGCAAATACCGCCCCCGTCGTTTTACCGAAATGGTGGGGCAGGCGCATGTGGTGCAGGCATTGACCAACGCGTTGACCAGCCAGCGGCTGCACCACGCCTACTTCTTCACCGGTACTCGGGGTGTGGGCAAGACTACTATTTCGCGCATTCTGGCCAAGTCCTTGAACTGCCTGGGGCCTGACGGCACGGGTGGCATCACCGCCACGCCGTGTGGCGTGTGCCAAGCCTGTGTCGATATTGATGCGGGCCGTTTCGTGGACTACACCGAGCTGGACGCAGCCTCTAACCGCAGTGTGGACGAGGTGCAGGCGCTGCTGGAGCAGGCGGTGTACAAACCCGTGCAGGGGCGCTTCAAGGTCTTCATGATCGACGAGGTGCACATGCTCACCGGCCATGCCTTCAACGCCATGCTCAAGACGCTGGAGGAGCCGCCCGAGTACCTGAAGTTTGTGCTGGCGACCACCGATCCGCAAAAAGTACCGGTCACGGTTTTGTCGCGCTGCCTGCAATTCAATTTGCGCCCGATTGCGCCCGAGACGATTCAAGAGCAGCTTGAGACCGTGTTGCAAGCCGAGAGCGTGTCTGCAGAAAAGCAGGCCCTGCGTTTGATCGCCCGCGCCGCACGCGGCTCCATGCGCGACGCACTGTCGCTGACCGACCAGGCCATTGCCTTTGGCGCGGGCCAGCTGCAAGAATCCACCGTGCGCCAGATGTTGGGCAGCGTGGACCGCTCGCACGTGTTTCGCTTGATCGAGGCACTGGCTGCCGGTGACGGTAAAACGGTGGTGGAAACGTCCGAGGCTTTGCGTGTGCTGGGCTTGAGCGCGGCCTCCACGCTAGAGGAAATGGCCGGGGTGTTGCAACGCATGGCAGTTCAGCAGGCCGTGCCGAATGCGGTGGACGAGTCTGACCCGCAGGCCGCCGAGTTGTCACGTCTCGCCGCGCTGATGCCTGCTGATGAAACGCAATTGCTTTACAGCCTGTGTTTGCATGGTCGCGCTGAGTTGGGTTTGGCACCTGATGAATACGCCGCCTTGACCATGGTGCTGCTGCGCCTGCTGGCTTTCAAGCCGAGCCATGCGCAGGCCGCTGCCGGGGCTGAAAAAAAAACTCTGAAAACGGTTGAGGCCGAGCCGCCACGGCCAGAACCTACATCCGTTCGCCCTGAGCTTGTCGAAGGGCTTCGACAAGCTCAGCCCGAACGGGTCATGGCTCAGCCCGAACGGGTTGTTGCCCCACCCGGCCAGCGCTTGCCGGTGGTCAACGGGGATCGCCCGGCAGTTTCACCCTCGGAAAATACATCAAATCAGGCTGAAGCGAAAGCAGGACAAGCACAAGCAGCTAGCAAAATTGTAGCAATTCAGGTGCGTGAGACTGCCGAAACACGGGCCGACGTGGCCGCCGCCGGGCAGGCGGCAGGCCAATTGCAGCCCACGGAAGAGGGCGCTTTTTGGCACCTCACCGTGCAGCAACTGGTCGCGGCTGAAACCGTGACCGCCCTGGTGCGTGAATTGGCCTTGCAGTCGCAACTGGTGGCGCGCGACGTGGACCACTGGCTGCTGCGGGTGGAGCGCGAGTCGCTCAACCAGCCTGCCAGCCGGGAGCGCCTACAGGCTGCGCTGCAAGCCGTTGGCCACGCCATCAAGCTGGGTGTGGAGGTAGGGCGAGTGGTGGACAGCCCGGCCAAACGCAATGCCGTCGCCGCTGCTGAGCGACAAGGTGCGGCTGAAAAAATGATTTACGAAGACCCGTTTGTGCAATCCATGATGCGTGACTTTGGCGCGAAAATCGTGCCGGGTAGTATCAAGCCTTCTTGAAACCTTGCGGGACAGACCGCAGTTACGCGAAGCGAACCAGCTCTGTCCTCAACTATTAAATCCTTGCGGGTTCACCCGCAGCCAACTGAAGCAACGCAGCTAGAAAGAAATTTATGTTCAATAAAGGACAACTCGCCGGTCTCATGAAGCAGGCCCAGGCCATGCAGGACAACATGAAAAAGGCGCAGGAGGAACTGGCCCATATCGAAGTCACCGGTGAGTCCGGCTCGGGCCTGGTCAAGGTGCTGATGACTTGCAAGCACGACGTCAAGCGCGTCACCATCGACCCCAGCCTGCTGGCCGACGACAAAGACATGCTCGAAGATCTGGTGGCTGCGGCTTTCAACGACGCCGTGCGCAAGGCCGCCGAGACGGAACAGGGCAAGATGGGCAAGCTGTCATCGGGCATGCCCAGTCTGCCCGGCGGTATGAAGTTCCCGTTTTAATACCCGCCTCACTTCGTGGCTGATTCCAACGCATTGGACGTGCTGATCCAGTCCCTGCGCCGCCTGCCGGGCGTGGGGGTGAAGTCAGCCTCACGCATGGCGTTTCATCTCTTGCAGCATGACCGGGAGGGCGCGAAGACGCTCTCAAGGGCCTTAAGCCAAGCCGCTGAAAACGTTAAACACTGCCAGCGTTGCCACACCTTCACCGAAGCCGACATCTGCCGCACCTGCCTGAACCCGGCGCGCGACCACAGCAAACTGTGTGTGGTGGAAACCCCGGCCGATCAGTCGGCGCTGGAGCGCACTGGGGCTTACAAGGGGCTGTACTACGTGCTCATGGGCAAGCTGAGCCCGCTGGACGGCATTGGCCCCAACGAGCTTGGTTTGAAGCAATTGTTTGAGCGGGCCTGTGACGGCGTGGTGCGCGAGGTGATTCTGGCCACCAATTTCACCGCCGAGGGCGAGGCCACGGCCCATGTCATCAGCGAGGCGCTCAAGGTGCGTGGCTTGCAGCCGACCCGTTTAGCGCGCGGCGTGCCCGTGGGCAGCGAGTTGGAATACGTTGATTTGGGCACCATTGCTCATGCGCTGGTGGATCGGCGTTAGCCATCAACGTTCACGCCGAATCAGTAATAATGCGAAAAATTAAAGACCGTCCCAAGCTCTGAGGGTTCACCATGAACGTTGCACGTTTTACTCTGGCCTATTGGTGTGTTTTGATTGCCGTGCTCTTGCCCATCATCTGCGCAGGTCTTGCCAAATCTGGCAGGCTCGGCATTCCCCGCTCCAAAGGCGGCTACGACAACGACAACCCGCGGGTCTGGTTGGCTCTGCAAGCCGACTGGCGGGCACGGGCCAATAGTGCGCAGGCCAACAGCTTTGAGGCGCTGCCTTTTTTCATCGGTGCGGTCATCATTGCCCACCAGTTGGGGGCTTACCAAGCGCGTATCGACATACTGGCTTTCATCTTTGTCTTTTTGCGCATGATCTACATCATGATGTACGTGGCAGGGCTGTCCAATATCCGCTCCATCGTTTGGGGCCTAGCTTTCGCCGTGAATATCGCAATCTTGTTTGTCGGGTACCGATAGCTAGCGTTTCCTATCGCTTCCCCTTAGGTAAAAACCCGCTCGGGATCATCCCCGATGCGGGTTTTTTCTTGTCTTGTTACGCTCGACTCACCACAACAAAAACCATGTGACGAGTCTTGTCAAACGCCATCTTTCAACGCAGACACTTCAACACAGCGCTGGGCTTGGCTGCGCTCGGCCTGCTTGCGCCCCGCTTGCATGCTCAGCCGCGCCTGGAAAAAACCAAAATCATCATTGCCGTAGGGGGCAAGGCCTCGCTCTACTATTTGCCCTTGACGCTGGCCGAGCAGCTAGGCTACTTCAAGGCCGAGGGGCTGGAGGTCGAAATCAAAGACCTGGTGGGTGGCTCCAACGCCTTGCAGGCCGTGCTGGACGGCGCGGCAGACGTGGTGAGTGGTGCCTATGAGCACACACTGAATTTGCAAAACCAGGGACAGTTTTTTCAGGCCTTTGTGTTGCAAGGCCGGGCACCCCAAATGGCCATGGGCGTGTCCAACAGAAACCTGCCTGCATACCAGTCGCTGACCGATCTCAGGGGCAAGAAGATTGGCGTGACGGCACCGGGGTCTTCCACCAACATGATGGCCAACCTGGTGTTGGCGCGGGCGGGGCTCAAGGCCAGTGATGTGAGCTTTATCGGCGTTGGCAATTCAGTCGGCGCGCTGAATGCACTTCGCCTGGGGCAGATCGACGCCATCAGCAATGTGGACCCGGTGATGACCCAGTTGGAGCAAAAAGGCGAGGTGCGCATCATCGCCGACACCCGCACCCTCAAGGGCACGCAAGAGGTGTTTGGTGGCCCGATGCCCGCTGCTTGCCTGTACGCGCCGATCGCGTTTGTACGCAAGTACCCCGGCACAGTGCAGGCCTTGACCCATGCCGTCGTCCACGCGCTGAAATGGCTGCAAACGGCCGGCCCCAGTGATCTCATGAAGGTCATCCCCGAGTCCTATTTCCTGGGAGATCGCGCCCTGTACCTGACGTCTTTCATTAAAGTACGAGAAGCCATGGCCACCGATGGTCGCTTTCCTGAAGAAGGGGCCAAGACGGCCTTGAACGCGCTGAGCAGTTTTGATCAGACCTTCAATGTCGGCAAAATCGATCTGAGCAAGACCTTTACCAACGAGTTCGCCCAAAAAGCCAAAGACCGGTTCAAGGCGTGAGTTGATTCAAAACCCTATCTGCTATCTGATATGTCCTCTCCCATCCAAGTCAGTTTTGCGCAGCTGCGCCAGTTCATCACCACCGCCATGACGCAGTTGGGATTGCCACCCGCTGACGCTGCGGTGGTCGGGCGGCTGATGGCCGAAGCCGATCTGCAAGGCTCGGACGGCCACGGCGTCATCCGCCTGCCACAGTACGCGCGGCGCATCCGGGCCGGGGGCATCAATGTCACGCCCCGCATCAAAGTAGTGCAAGAGCGCCCCGGCATGGCCTTGCTGGACGGTGACAACGGCATGGGTCACTTGGTGATGCAACGTGCGGCGCAGATGGCGATTGAGAAAGCCCGTGTCTGCGGCGTGGCCTGGGTGGGCACCCAGTTCAGCAACCATGCCGGGCCTGCATCGCTTTATGCCCGCATGCCCATGGCGCAAAACATGATTGGCCTGTACTTTGCCGTGGGTAACGCCAACCACCTGCCACCGTGGGGCGGGCTGGACATGCTCTTGTCCACCAACCCGATTGCCGTGGCCCTGCCAGGCGGCGAGGAGCCACCGGTGGTGCTGGACATGGCCACCACGGTGGCGGCCTATGGCAAGGTCAAGGCCAAAGCCCAGCGCGGCGAGACGATGCCCCTGGGCTGGATGATCGACCGATTGGGCCAGCCGCTGACCGACCCCAAGCGCGCGGAGGAGGGCTTCCTCATGCCGATTGGCGGCTACAAGGGCTATGGCCTGGCGCTGATTGTCGGTTTGCTGGCGGGCACGCTCAATGGCGCAGCCATGGGCAAAGACGTGATCGATTTCAACCACGACGACACCAGTGTGACCAATACCGGCCAGTCTATTTTGGCGATTGACCTGAGTGCCTTTGGCGATGTGGATGCCTTTAAGGCCCGGGTGGACAGGCTGGTGCGCGAGCTGCGTGACAGCGAGCGCATGCCGGGGGTAGAGCGCATTTGGTTGCCGGGTGAGCAAAGCCATGAGCGCCGGGCACACTATGAGCGCGAGGGCATCCCCTTGGCCCCGGCATTGATGACGCAACTCGACATGGTGGCGCTTGAGTTGGGCGTGCCTGCTTTGTTGGCGGTTTGAAGAACATTTTTTACCAAGGAATCGCGTCATGACACCACAACACCCCTCACGTCGGCTCGCCGTTCTGAGCACGCTGGCGGCACTGCTGGCCAGCAGCTTGAGCAGTCCACCGGTGCAAGCCCAAGCCGCCTACCCCAACAAACCCATCCGCATGATCATCCCCTTGGCCGCAGGCAGTGCCGTGGACAATGCGGCGCGTATCGTGACGCAGAAGATGGGCCAAAACATGGGCCAGGGCTTCGTCATAGAAAACATGACAGGCGCTGCGGGTTTGATTGGCGCCGACCGTGTGGCTAAAGCTTCGCCGGACGGCTACACCATTGGCGGCTTCAACGACAGCATCATGACCATGCTGCCGAACATGCAGAGCAAGATGCCCTGGGACATCGCGCGCGACTTCGAGCCGGTCTCCTTGGTCGCCACAGTGGAGTGGGGTCTGGTGGTGAACGCCGATTCAACGCAGCGCAGCGCGGCCGATCTCATCACCGAAGCGCGCAAGGCACCGGGCAAGATCAACTACGGCTCGGGCGGCAACGGCAGCCCGCAGCACATCGCTATGGCGCTGTTTGCCTCGCAAGCGGGGGTGTCGCTCACCCATGTGCCTTACAAGGGGGCTTCGCAAGCGGCTGTGGGATTGGCAGGCCATGAGGTGCAGGCCGAATTCCAAGGCATTGCCACCGTTAACGCGTTGATTCGCGGCGGCAAGCTCAAACTGATTGGTGTGACCACGCCCAAGCGCATGCCGCAGTTCCCGGACGTGCCCACGGTGGCGGAGTCGGGCCTGTCGGGCTTTGAGTTCAACTCCTGGTTTGCCATGATGGCCCCGGCAGGCACGCCCAAGGCGATTGTGCAAACCCTGCACGCCGAGGCCGTCAAGGCGCTGGCCGACCCCGAAGTGCGCGAGAAGTTGCAAGGCCTGGGTCTGACCCCGCGCGGCACCTCACCCGATGAGCTGGGCAAGGCCATGCGGGCGCAGTTGGCCCGCTACGGTGCGCTGATCAAGCAGGCTGGGATTACGGCAGACTGATCGCGCCCATCAAGGGATAGGATTCATTTCTTAGCCAATTGAACCGGTTTTGATTTGACCTTTTTGGAGGGGTTGAGCTTGGCCAGTTTGGGGTTGTGGTGCACCGCCTCTCTTCCTTTGCTAGCCACCACCCGTGATGTTTTGCCGCCCTTGCGCAGGGTCCGTTTTTGTATCACCTCCGGGGCCAGCGTGAGTTGACCGTTGTCGGCCACGTGAACGGTCACGTCTTTTTCAATATGTGCCGGCCGGGGCACCAACAAAGACGATCCCGCGCGAATCGTCATGCGTGGCGGAATGTGGTTGACGGTGCGGAAGTCGGCCTCGTCCATGCCCGCTCGCTTGGCGGCTTCTACAGGCTTTAAAGTCGTAGGGGCCACCCACACCATCCAACTGGCCAGTCGGGTACCGGTGAAGGCGTCAAGATTGCGCTGAAACAGCGTGGCGTTGTCCCAGGGCAGCAAGATTTGCGGCGTGCCTGCGGCCAGGATGACGGGGCGGTTCAGCGACGGGTTGAGCGCCTTGAAGTCATCCAGCGGCACTTCGGCCAGCTTGGCGGCCAGGGCCACATCAATGTCACGGTGGATGACCACACTGTCGAAGTAAGGGTGATTGCCGATGAGCGGCAGCTTGGCTTTGAAGCTGTCGGGTTGGGCCACGATGTTTTTCACCGCTTGCAACTTGGGCACGTAAAAACGCGTTTCCATCGGCATGTTGATGTCGGTATAGCGCACGCCTAAACCGGCCCGTTGGTTTTTGGCAATGGCGCGGCCCACGCTGCCTTCACCCCAGTTGTAGGAGGCCAAGGCCAGATGCCAGTCGCCAAACATGCCATGCAGTCGTTGCAGATAGTCCAGCGCAGCGCGGGTGGAAGCCAGCACATCGCGTCGGTCATCGCGAAAGACGTTTTGCTTCAGGTCGTATTGCTTGCCGGTCTTGGGCATGAATTGCCAAATGCCTGAGGCCTTGGCGCTGGACAGGGCTTGCGGGTTGAAAGCGCTTTCAATAAAGGGCAACAAGGCCAGTTCGGTGGGCATATTGCGCCGCTCCAGCTCCTCAACAATGTGGAACAGGTATTTGCGCGAGCGCTCGGTCATCCGAAAGATGTAGTCCGGGCGGGTGACGTACCACTGCTCGCGGTCGCGCACCAGGTCACTCTCCAGATCGGGCATGGCAAAGCCCCGGCGGATGCGCTCCCACAGGTCGGCGGGAGCCGACAGCGGGGCGACCGCTTGGGAGCGGGCGTCATTGGCCTGGATGGGTGCCAACGCATCCTTGTTGCTGGCCTTCTGCGAGGTTTCAGATGATGGCGTGTTGCGGTCTGTTGACGCGCTGCCGTACACGACAGGTTCGGCAGCGTCAGGATAGCGGCTGGGGGTGGATGAGCTTGATACGCCGGTACTGGCGCAACCGCTGAGCCAGAGCAGGCCCACAGCGCTGAGAAGGTTAAAAAATTTCATGTGCAAAGGTTTTCCATTCAAGCCTGCGCTCGCATCCAGTGCGGCACAGTGGCGGTGGGAAGATCGGCGGAATAGGGGATGACTAGAATTGCTGGCATAGGCTGGCCTTTTTGCTGATCAGTGGCGGCCAAAGACAAAACTGGGGTTGATGCCATGCGTGAGCGGATTATAAGTTTTCAAGACTGGTTAGCGAGCCCGCAAGGGCGCTACCTGCTGGACTGGGAGAACACTCAGTTCAAAGCGACGGTGGCCGATATTTTTGGTTTCCATGCCTTGCAACTGGGTCTGCCAGAAGTGCAAGCGTTGGATGCCAACCGCATGCAACACCGTTGGTTGGCCAGCAACCAGAACTTGCCACAGACCACTGCGGCAGCGTCCACAGCCGCTTTGGTCACGGAATTTTCAGCCCTGCCCTTCCCCGCCGCCAGTCTGGACTTGGTGGTGCTGCCGCACACGCTTGAAATTCACGCTAACCCCCACGCCATCCTGCGGGAGGTCGCGCGGGTTTTGGTGCCCGAAGGCAAGGTGGTCATCAGTGGTTTGAACCCGGTGAGCTTGTGGGGGCTGCGCCAGCGCCGTGAGCGCGTGAGCCGCCGCTTGGGATGGGATATCGCCTCCATGCCTGTGTTGGAAGAATCCATTGGCTACTGGCGACTGCGCGATTGGTTGCACTTGCTTGATTTTGAGATTCAGGTCGGCCAATTCGGTTGCTACAAGCCAGCCTTTTCCAGCGATAAGTGGCTGCAACGCCTGGATTGGGTGGACCGCGCCGGGCCGCGCTGGTGGCCTATCTTTGGCGCGGCGTATTTTTTGGTGGCGGTCAAGCGGGTGCAGGGCGTGCGTTTGATGGGCTCACCCTGGAAGGCGACAGTGAATCCGCGTGCCGCCTCTGTACCCATGACCAATCGCAGCCACGAGGCGGGTCTTTTGCATTTTGAACAACAGGATAAAAACATTGAATCACATTGAAATCTACACCGACGGCGCCTGCAAAGGCAACCCCGGCCCTGGCGGCTGGGGCGCCTTGCTCAATTCCGGCGGCACTGAGAAAGAGCTGTTTGGCGGAGAGCTGGGCACGACCAACAACCGCATGGAACTCACGGCGGTGATTCGGGCGCTGGAAGCCCTGAAACGGCCTTGCCAAGTGACGCTGCACGCCGACAGCCAGTACGTGCTCAAAGGCATTACCGAGTGGCTGGTGGGCTGGAAGGCCAAGGGTTGGAAAACGGCGGCCCGCCAGCCGGTCAAAAACGTGGACCTGTGGCAGCGGCTGGACGAACTGGTGAGCACCTCGGGCCACAAAATTGACTGGCGCTGGGTGCGCGGCCATAACGGGGACCCCGGTAACGAACGGGCCGATGGGCTGGCCAATCGCGGCGTAGAGCAGGCGCTGGCGCAACGTTGATGTCCACGACTACCCGATCCATGTAGTTCACGACGGCCATTTTAAAGTTGACAAAAATGAGCCCATCACCTCTCCAACGCCAAGGACTGAGTCATGCGCAGGCCGCGCAGCGGCTGACGGATGAAGGGCCTAACCAACTGCCCGGTCACAGTACCCGTACTTGGCACCATATTGCCCGTGAGACCTTGGGCGAGCCCATGTTCCTCTTGCTTCTGGCGGCCAGCGTGCTGTACCTGGCCTTGGGGGAGCTGCAAGAGGGGCTGATTTTGGTGGGGCTGGTGCTGGTGATTCTGGGTTTGACGCTGTACCAGGAGGGCAAAACCGAGCGCGCCGTTCAGGCCTTGCGCGATCTGTCCAGCCCGCGCGCCAGAGTCATCCGGGAGGGGCAGGCGCAAACCATTGCAGGCCTGGCGCTGGTGCGGGGCGACATCCTCTTGCTGGCTGAGGGGGACAGGATTGCCGCCGACGCCACGCTGTTGTCGGCCAGTGAACTGCTGGTGGATGAATCCCTCTTGACGGGTGAGTCCGAGCCGGTGACCAAGCGAGCGGCTGCATCGACGCAGCAGGCCCTGTCGCCCACCGATGACGCAGTGCACCGCCTGTATTCGGGCACGCTGGTCGTGCGGGGGCAGGCCGTGGCGCAGGTCACAGCGACCGGTGTGCGCAGCCAGATGGGGCAAATCGGTACGGCCTTGCAGACTGTGCAGGCCGAGCCTTCGCCCCTGAGGCAGCAGACCGCCCAACTCGTGCGGCGCTTGGCCTGGATCGCCTTGTGTTTGAGTTTGTTGCTGATCGGAATTTATGGGCTGATGCATGGGGACTGGCTAGCGGCCTTGCTGGCGGGCATTGCGTTGGCCATGGCCTTGCTGCCGCAGGAGTTCACGGTGGTGCTCACCGTGCTACCGGCCTTGGGGGCCTGGCGACTCTCGCGTGAAAAGGTGCTGACGCGGCGCATTGCCGCCATTGAGACCTTAGGCGCTACCTCCGTGCTGTGCGTGGACAAGACCGGCACGTTGACGCACAACCGCATGACGGTGACGCATTTGCATGTGGCCGGGTCTGATTTGGCGCTCAACGGGCCGCAGCCTGGCGACCTGCCGGAAGCATTTCACACCCTGGTGGAGTTCTCCATTCTGGCCAGTGAGACCGATCCCTTTGACCCGATGGAGCAGGCCTTTCACCGCCTGGGCCAGCAGTTTTTAGCAGACACCGAGCACATCCACCACGATTGGGTGTTGGTGCATGAATATGGACTGACGCCCCAATTGCGCGCCATGGCCCATGTCTGGCGGGCGGTGGGCAGTGAGGTGCACATGGTCGCGGCCAAGGGCTCGCCTGAAGCGATTGTGGATTTGTGTCACCTGGAGACGATCCAGCAACAAGCCATTGCCGCAGCGGTGGATGCCATGGCGGCACGCGGCTTGCGCGTGCTGGCGGTGGCGCAAGCGCGCTTTGCGGGTCAGCCCTGGCCCGAGCAGGAGCACGATTTTGATTTCGAATTTGTCGGCCTGTTGGGCTTGGCCGACCCGCTGCGCGAGGAAATTCCGCAGGCGATGCGGGAGTGTGCCCAAGCGGGCATCCGTGTCGTGATGATCACGGGCGACTATCCCGTGACGGCGCGTGCCATTGCACGGCAGGCGGGCTTGCCGTCGGATGCGCTGCTCACGGGGGATGAGCTGGCCACTCTGAGCGAAACCGAGTTACAGACGCGCATGCAAACCGTCAGCGTGTGCGCACGCATTGCACCGGCGCAAAAGCTGCGCATCGTGCAGGCCCTGCAAGCCGGTGGTGCCGTGGTGGCCATGACGGGTGACGGCGTGAACGATGCCCCCGCGCTCAAGGCCGCCCATGTGGGGGTGGCCATGGGCGGGCGCGGCACCGACGTGGCACGCGAGGCCGCCGTGCTGGTGCTGCTGGACGATAACTTTGCCTCTATCGTGCGGGCGGTACGGGTGGGGCGGCGCATCTTTGACAACTTGCAGAAGTCCATGGCCTACATCATGGCCGTCCATGTGCCCATTGCGGGCATGGCCCTGTTGCCGCCGCTGCTGGGCTGGCCAACCGTGCTCTACCCCATGCACATTGCCTTTTTGGAGCTGGTGATTGACCCAGCCTGTTCCCTTGTGTTTGAAAATGAGCCGGTGGAGGGCGACGCCATGCAACGCCCCCCGCGTGATGTGCAGGCGCAACTCTTTGCGGGTGGCACGTTGTGGCTGGCTTTTTTGCAAGGCGTGGGAGTGTTGGGCGTCGTATTGGCGGTCTATGCCTGGGGTTCACAGACTTTGCCCGAGCCACAAGCGCGGGCCCTGGCGTTTACTACGCTGGTGGTGGCCAATTTGGCGTTGATTTTTTCCAACCGCTCACGCACGCAGTCGCTGTGGCGCACCTTGCGTGTGCCCAACCTCATCCTGTGGGTGGTGGCTAGCCTGACCTTGGGCCTGCTCGTGTTGGCGCTGTACCTGCCAGGCTTGTCGCAGATCCTGCATCTGGCACCCTTGTCAGTACCTTGGCTGGCGCTGGCTTTCAGCGCGGGGCTGGCCAGCGTCGTTTGGTTTGAGGGGCTGAAGGCGTGGCGTCGAAGGCAGTACTGATTGGTTTCAGATAACTCCCCCAAACATCATCACATCGACTTCATCACCAACGGCAACATTGCCCTGCTCGTGGTGGAGCACGATCAGCCCATTGGCCTGCACCATGGATCTGAGCACGCCCGAGCCCTGGTTCCCCGTGATCTGAACTTGCAGCGATCCGTCGGGTGCGGTGCTCACAATCCCGCGCTGGTACTCGGTGCGGCCGGGCTTTTTGCGAATCGCCTCAGTGCTGCGGGCGCGCAGCAGCGGTGGGGCGGGGGTGTTGGCCCCCATCATGCGCAAGAGAGCCGGGCGCACAAAGGCCAGAAAAGTCACCATCACGGCCACCGGGTTGCCGGGTAAGCCAAAAAGCACGGCTTCGCGTCCTTGCGCATGCTTTGAGCCCTTACCCGTTCGCCCTGAGCTTGTCGAAGGACTCGCGTCGGCTTCGACAGGCTCAGCCCGAACGGATATTTTGCCCACTGCCATCGGGCGTCCAGGCCGCATCGCGATGCGCCAAAAGGCCACGTCACCCAGTTTTTTCATCATGGTCTTGGTGAAGTCGGCCTCGCCCACGCTCACACCGCCGCTGGTGATGATGGCGTCGGCTTGACGGGCCGCTTGGGTGAAGGCGGCTTCGAGTAGGGCCGGGTCGTCGCGCACCACGCCCAGGTCAATCACTTGGCAGCCCAGTCGCTTGAGAAGACCAAAGACGGTGTAGCGGTTGCTGTCGTACACCGCACCTTCGCGCGGGGCCTCGCCCAGGCTCAGAATTTCGTCGCCGGTAGAGAAGTAAGCGACCTTGAGTTGCCTGAAAACCTGGATGGTTTTAATGCCTAAACTGGCCGCAAGCCCAAGCGATGCGGGCATGAGCAGCTCACCTTTTTGTAGCGCCTCCCGGCCTGCCATGACGTCTTCACCCTTCAGGCGACGGTTGTCGCCGGGTTGCAATAGACCGGGCGGGATGCTGATGATTTCCGTTCGGGCTGAGCTAGGCCTGTCCTGAGCGTGTCGAAGGATCGAAGCCTGCGCGAGCCCTTCGACGAGCTCAGGGCGAACGGGTATGGACTCAGGGCGAACGGTCACGAGTTCTTGCGGCACGACGGTGTCCAACCCCATCGGCATGATGGCTCCGGTCATGATCTTCACGCACTCGCCTGTAGCGACAGAGCCTTGCCAGGCTTTGCCGGCCAGCGCTGTGCCCACGACACGCAACACCAAGGGTGCGTCGGGCCGGAGTTCGGCCCCGTTGAAGGCATAGCCGTCCATGGCCGAATTGTCGTGTGGCGGTACGCTGATGGGGGAGATGACAGCTTGCGCCAGTACGCGGCCCAACGCGTCAAACAAACCCAACTCTTCGGTGTCGGTGATGGGCTCCACCAAGCGCGAGAGAAAGTCGTTGACGGCGCTCGCGCTCAAAGCCTGCGGGTCGTAGCCTTGCAGTTCGGTTGCAATTTGCTCAATGGTTTTCAAGTTGATGCAACTCTGTCAGCGTGTTGGCATTGGCAAAGGCCTGGGCGCTGTCGCCGGGCTGGTCAAACGGCACGGTCACGGTTTTATGTTGCGCCGTCCACGCGTCAATCTTGCGGCCTCCGCCGTGGGTGAAGGCCACCAGGCTCTCCATGAGATCTACGCGCATCAGGCAAAACACGGGTTGGGTGCGCAACTGCATCTGCCCCTCTTTGTCGGGCTCGGGGGCCGCGGCCATGGCAATGTCGGCATCCTCGCGCTCCAGCGCTTCAGCCAGGCGTGACACCAGATCCAGCGGGAACAGCGGTGTGTCGCAGGGCACGGTGACCA
>JANPNG010000011.1:0-7792 GCA_031427355.1 Hylemonella sp. | reverse complement strand
AGCGTCATTCACTGCACTGGCAATCGCCGCCGGGCTACCGAGGTAACCCGCCTCGCCCGAACCCTTTTGGCCAAACTCAGTCAGCGGCGACGGCGTGCAGTGATCGACGATGGTAATAGTGGGCACTTCTTGCGAGCTGGGGATTAAATAGTCCATGAACGTACCGCTGAGCAACTGACCTTCATCGGAGTATTCAAACTTTTCCATCAAGGCTGCACCCAGGCCGTGGGCGATGCCACCATAGGTCATGCCGTGCACCACGTCCGGGCTGATCATCACACCGCAGTCATGGCCGCAGACGTAGCGGTGGATGGCGACTTTGCCGGTTTCGGGGTCGATGCTGGCCAAGACCACATGCGCCTCGAAGGAGTGGCAGGGGTACATCTGCACGCGGCCATCAGCGGTGGGCATTTGGCCGCCGGTGGGCACTTCCCAGACAAACTTTTCTTGCAAACCGGGCTCCATGTCGGCGGGCAGTTTGTGGAACTTGCGGTGGGCGATTTCGACCAGCGCGTCCCAACTCATGCTGCGGGTCGGGTCGGCCTTGACGATGACGTTGCCGCCGTCGTAGTCAAGCTCAGCTGGCGCCACACCCAGGTTGTGCGCAGCAATGTGCAGCAACTTGGCGCGCAGCTTCTTGGCCGCACCCGCCGCCGCGCCGCCCAGCATGATGGCCATGCGGCTGCCGACTGGGCTGTTGGACGGCAAGGCGTTGAGTGAGTCAGCATGCAGAACGCGGATGCTGTCAGGCTGGCGGTGCAGCACCTCGCCCACCACAGTGGAAACCAAGGTTTCATGCGACTGGCCCGAGCTGGAGGTGGCCATTAACGCAGTGACCGTGCCGCCCAGATCAATGCGAACCAGGCAGGACTCCATCCAGGTCGTGGTCTCGTTCTTGGGGTTGAACAGGGGCTCGAAGGACGAGTTGCCGCCGGAAGGCTCCAGGCAAGTCGAGATGCCAATGCCCGCCAGCAGGCCCTTGGCGCGCAGGGCGTCGCGCTCCTGCACGATGCCCACATCCGCTCGGGCTGAGCCTGGCCTGTCCTGAGCTTGACGAAGGGGCGAAGCCTTCACGAGCCCTCCGACAAGCTCAGGGCGAACGGACTGGTTATAGCCCGCCTCGTTCAGCGCCTTGTCCAACACCGTGGCGTAGTCACCACTGTCATACGAGGTGCCGCTGGGGATGAGGTAGGGGAACTCGTCTTTGCCAATCAGGTTGCGCTTGCGCAAGTCCGCCCGGTCCAGCTTCAAGAAACGCGCCACCTTGTCGATGCCGGTTTCAATCGCGTAGTTGGTGGGGGCCTGACCAAAGCCGCGCACCGCCTCTTGCGGGGTTTTGTGGGTCATCACCGCCATGGCGTCGTACTCCACACTCTGGATGCGGTAGGGGCCGACGATGGCGCCCACCGGCTTGCCCAATTGCAGCGGCGAGCGACCGGCGTAAGCGCCGATGTCGTCCAGCGCCTTCATGCGCATGGTGCGGATGATGCCATCGGCGTTGAAGCCCAGGGTCACGTCAAAAATGCGGTCTGGCCCTTGCATGTCACCGCCGCGCATGTTCTCCAAGCGGTCTTCAATCAGGCGCACCGGGCGGCCCAGTTTTTTGGCCAAGTAGCCCACGAGAATGGTGTGTTTGAGGCCACGTTTAACGCCGTAGCTGCCGCCCACGTCCACGTCAAAATGCACGCGAACCGCGTTGTTCGGCAGGCGCAGGGCTTTGGCCAATTGGTCGGGGTACTTAGGCATCTGAATGGAGGCCCATACGTCCAGCACCTCGGTCGCGTCGATCCATGAACAGGCCACGCCAAAGGTTTCAATCGGCACGGTGGCGTTGCGCGACCAGCGCACGCGGTAGCTCAAACTGTGCTCGCACTGGGCGAACTGCTGATCGGGCGTCTCGCCATTCGCAGCAGGCCAGACGAACTTGCGGTGAAAGATGATGTTGCTTCCAAAGACCGGATGCACCAGCGGCGCGTCCTGTTGACAAGCGGCTTCGGGCTCCACGATGTGCGGCAGGGTCTCGTAGTCCACCAGCACCAACTCCGCCGCGTCTTCGGCCAGGGCACGCGTTTCGGCCACAACCGCCACCACCCACTCGCCGCAGTAGCGAACGACGCCGCGCGCCAAGGGAAAGCGCGTGACTTGCGGTGCATCCACACCGGGCAGCATGGGCTCGGTGGCGGCGCAGAGTTCGTCGCCGGTCAGCACGGCGTGCACGCCCGGCAGGGCCAGCGCAGCGGATGCGTCAATCGACACAATTTTGGCGCTGGCGTGCGGGCTGGCGACCACGGCGATGTGCAGCATGCCGGGCAGTTGAATGTCAGCCGCGTAGCGACCCTTGCCGACAACGAAGCGCTTGTGCTCTACCGCGCGGCGGTGCTTGCCGACGAAGCGGAATTCGGATTTTTTAGAGGCGTCAGACATGGCTTGCAGCCTCCGGTGCGGTGGCGTACATGACGGCATCCACAATTTGCTGGTAGCCGGTGCAGCGGCACAGGTTGCCACTGATGGCCTCACGCACCTGCGCCTCTGTGGGGTGCGGTGTGACGCTGACCAAGGCGTGGCAAGCCACCAGCATGCCGGGGGTGCAGTAGCCGCATTGCAGGGCATGCTTTTCGCAAAACGCATCCTGAATTTTGGAGAGCTGACCGCGTTGCGGGGCCAAGCCTTCGACCGTGGTGACCTTCTGGCCATCAGCCTGCACGGCGAACATGCAGCACGAGCGAACGGGGTCGCCTTCCAGCAGCACCGAGCAAGCGCCGCAGACACCGTGTTCGCAGCCGACGTGGGTGCCGGTCAGGCCCAGCTCGTCACGCAAGAAATCAACCAGACTTGTACGGGGCTCTACAGTGCGCTGTTGCACGACGCCGTTGACGGTGATCTGGATGGTGAGTTTTTTGGGACTGTTCATGATGTCACCTGACTGGCTTCTTGCGCAGCTTGTTGCAGCACCCGGGACAGCAACACGCCCGCCAAATGACGCCGGTATTCGGCCGTGCCGTGGATGTCGCTACCAGGGTTGGACTCTTTCGCTGCGGCTTGGGCCAGGTCTTGCGCCAGCTCAGGCGTCATGCGTTGCCCGCACAGGGTTTGAGCCAACATGGGGAAGACCAGCGGTGCGCCATCCACACCCCCTAAGCCAAAGCTGGCGCGTGTGACCACGCCGCTCGCATCCACTTGCAACTGGCAAGCCGCCGAGGCCATGGCGAAGTCGCCGTGGCGGATGGCGGTTTCTTCAAACGCGGCGGCGATGCGTGGGCCTTGCCAGACCGGCCACTGAATGTCCATCAGGCATTCGGTCTCCGACACGGCGGTGAACATGGGGCCGAGGAAGAAGTCTTGCGCGCTGACACTGCGTTCGCCCTCTGCCTGACTTTGGATACGCATCGTCGCGCCCAGCACCAGCGCGGTCAACGGCAATTCGGCGGATGGGTCGGCATGAACCAAGCTGCCCCCCACCGTGCCCCGGTTGCGGGTTTGCGCGTGGCCGACCCAGCGCAAGGCTTTGCGCAGCAGGGGCAGGCGAGCGTCCAGCGCGGGCGTGTCCTCTAGCGTGCGTTGGCGAACACCCGCACCGGTGGTGACCTGCTCGCTTGAATGGTTGAGTGTTTTCAGCTCAGCCAAGCGGTTGATATCGACCAGCAGCGCAGGCCGGGCCAGGCGCATGGCCATCATGGGCACCAGGCTTTGCCCACCTGCGACCAGCTTGGCGTCCATGCCGTGCCCAGCCAACAGCTCTAGGGCTTGGGCGGCGCTGTCCACCCGAACGTAATCAAAGGGTGCGGCTTTCACCTGCCCCCCTTGGCGCAGCGGTGGGGATGGCTAGACTGACGATTTCTCACACTTGGTATCACGCAGGGCTCCTCAGGTTGAACCGGGGATTTTCCCTGATTTCATCCTTTGAATGATGCAATAAAATTCACGCGGCCTTAAAATTTCTCACACGCTAACACCCCGTCACCCTCACCCGCCACCCCGCCATGAGAAAACTCCCCCCCCTGAACGCAGTGCGCGCTTTTGAAGCCGCAGCGCGGCTTGTGAGTTTCACCAAGGCGGCGGCTGAGCTGTCGGTCACCCATGGCGCGGTGAGCAAGCAAGTGGCGATTTTGGAGGCCTGGCTGGGTACACCCCTGTTCAACCGCTCCCAAGCGCAGCTCAAGCTCAGCGAGGCAGGCCGCGTATTTTTGACGGCGGTCACCCCCGCGCTAGACCGCATCGCTGTGACCGCCATGCAGTTGCTGGAGCAGGCCTCCCCCACCACCTTGCGCATCAACGCGCCGCCCACCTTCACCATGCGTTGGTTGATCCCCCGCATCTCCACGTTTCAGCGTAAGCGCCCGGATGTTGAGATCAAGTTCTCCACCTCGATTGCACCGGTGAACTTTTCTGAGCACAGCTACGACATCGCGATTCGGGGGGCCGACGAGCCGCTGCCCGAGGTGCGCTCCATCCCCTTCATGACGGAAACCATCGTGCCCGTCTGCCACCCCGACCTGCTGGAGCGCGGGCGCTTGCGCTCCCCCGCTGATCTGGCCCACCACACCTTGATCGGCTACGACACCGAGCCGCTGAGCTGGGCCACCTGGCTAAGCGATACCGGAGTGGCTGATTTGCAGAGCGAAAACACGCTGCGCTTTGAGCAAATGTATTTCGCCCTGCAAGCGGCGGCTGAGGGCTTGGGCCTGGTGTTGGTGCCGCTTTTTCTGGTGGCAGACGACATCATTGCCGGGCGCTTGCGCACACCGCTTGGGCTGTTGGCGGCGCGTCAGCGTCGTTACTACGCCAACTCCGCAACGACGGGTACGGTCAACCCCTTGGTTGAGAGTTTTTGTGAGTGGCTCATGCAAGAGGGCTTGGACACCGAGCAATCCATCCACGTCTTGGCGCAGGGCATGGAGACAAAAGCGTGAGGATTTCTCATGCATTGTTTGATGTAAGCTGCGCACGAAATCACCGTCTTTGACCCTTGGTTCAAGACCCTTCTCGTCCCGATTTTTTCATTCGTTTCCCATGAGCAAAAACACCACCGGCTACCCCGACCTGCACGCCCATCTGGACGAGCTTAAAAAACGCGGCCTGCTCCAGGTGATTGATCGCCCATCGACAAAGACTCCGAGCTACACCCTTTGGTGCGCTGGCAGTTCGTCGGCGGCATGGCCAAGGCCGACCCTGATGGCTACACCTTGCTGCACATGAACTATGGCAACGCCGTCAGCGCCGCCCTCTTCCGCAAATTGCCCTTCGACATCAAGGCTGATTTTCAGCCGATCTCGGCCATGGGGTTTTTTGACGTCGTGATGCTGGCCATCAAGAGCAAAGACATTGCCGTGGCGTTTGAGATCATTTCGCCCTCTTTGCCTTTGATCCGCAGTGGTGAGATCAAGGCACTGGCCGTATCGTCCTCGCACCGGTTCAAGGGTCTGGCCGACACCCCGACCCTTTTGGAGAGCGGCGTCAAAGGTTATGAAGTGACCGCCTGGAATGGCGTGGCTGCACCGGCCAAAACACCCCGGACCATCATCGACCGGCTCAACAAAGAAATCAACGCGGCCCTGGCACAGCGGGTGCGTGAGTTTGCACAACGGCTGAAGGTCGCCCATCCTTTGCTGACGCTGGAACTCATGCAGCGCCCCGCAGCCTCTTCTGAAAACCTGGAGACCTGGATGGAAATTTACCGCCATCCGGAGGGTATTTCTGAAGCACTGGCCCTGGCCATTCACGCCCTGGCCGTGGAGATGGGCTTGCCTGCTAAGCGGGCGAGTGAAGTGTTTGTCCCACTTGCTTTTTAGCTGATTTAAACTTCGGGTCATGTCGAAGTTTCTCACCGCCGCGCTCTACAAATTTGTTGAGCTACAGGACACGCCATCCCTCAAGCAAGCCTTGCAAACCGTCTGCGACGCCCATCACATCAAAGGCACTCTGCTGCTGGCGGCAGAGGGCATCAACGGCACCATCGCGGGGGCCGAAGCCGATGTGCGCGCGGTGTTGGCCTATCTGCGTGCAGACCCGCGCCTGAGCGATCTGGCGCACAAAGAATCCTGGTCCGAGACGTCGCCTTTTTTACGCATGAAAGTGCGCCTCAAAAAAGAAATCGTCACCCTGGGTGTGCCAGGCGTCAACCCGGCCCAAATGGCCGGCCGCTACGTCAAGCCCGAGGCCTGGAACGCCTTGATCAGTGGTCCCAACGTGGTGCTGGTTGACACCCGCAATGACTACGAGGTGGCGATTGGCAGCTTCAAGGGCGCGCTCGACCCCCATGTCAAAACCTTTGCCGACTTACCGCAATGGGTGTCAAACCAATCGGCCGCAGGTGGCGCGCTAGAGAGCACGCAGGGCAAGAAACCGAAAGTCGCCATGTTTTGCACCGGTGGCATCCGCTGTGAAAAGTCCACCGCCCTGCTCCGACAACTCGGTTTTGATGAGGTGTACCACCTGGAGGGCGGCATCCTCAAATACCTGGAGCAGGTGCCCCAAGCCAACAGCCTGTGGGAAGGCGAATGCTTTGTGTTTGATGAGCGCGTCTCGGTCGGCCACGGCCTGCAACCCGGCCCCTACGCGCTGTGCCGCTCATGCCGCCACCCTGTAGGTGACGCGGAGCGTCAGTCCCCGCACTACGTCAAAGGCGTGAGCTGCCCGCACTGCTTCGATCAAAAAACCGATGCGCAAAAACAGGGCTTTGCAGAACGTCAACGCCAGGTTGAATTGGCACGCCAACGCGGAAAAGCGCATGTGGGGGCGCAGATGCCCGCCAAAAGTCGTCCCGGCGAATCCCAATAACACCCAAGAAAAAGCCCCGCAGCGTTTAGTCTGCGGGGCTTGAATTTCTTGGTGGGACGTGCGGGGGTCGAACCCACGACAAACGGATTAAAAGTCCGATCAACAGACCATTTGCCCTTGTTGATTACCGCTGATAGAATCAATACAAATCAACAACTTACGAAATACTAGCTGGTTAAAACAACAGCTTAAGTGTTGATTGAAATTGGTTTGTTTTCAGGAAATTTGCTTACATCCGTAGTTACATCCTGACGATGTAAGCAATTCTGGAGGGGTCAACATGGCAAAGATTGCATTCACCGCAGGCCGGGTGGCTGGCTTCAAGTGTCCCAGCACCAAGACCCAAGCTTTTCTGTGGGACACCACCGCGCCGGGGATGGGGCTCAGGGCCACGCCCGCTGGGCAGCCCGCCTACATCTTTCAGAGCCGGTATCAGGACAAGTCCATCCGCCTGACCATTGGCAGCCCTGCCGCCTGGAGCATCCCCCAAGCTCAAGAAAAAGCCCGCGAGTTGCAGCGCCTGATTGATGGTGGCAATGACCCGCGTGACTTGAAGCGCGACGCCCTGGCCGCTGTTGAGGCGAGGCAGGCCGCTGCCGCCGCGCAAGTCGAAACCGACCGAATGGCCGCTGTGACGGTGGGTGAGGTGTGGGCCACCTATCTTGAGGACCGCCGCCCGCAGTGGGGCGAACGCCACTACCAAGACCATATCGACAAGGCTGCACCCGGTGGCGTGCCGTCCACCCGTCGGGGTTATGAAAAGCACCTGACGAAGCCGGGGCCGCTGGCCGCATTGATGGCGCTGCCCTTGCGTGACCTTGACGCGCCCACCATCGAGGCATGGGCCGCGCGTGAAGCCAAGACTCGCCCCACGTCTGCCCGGCTGGCATGGCGTCTGTTGAAGGTATTCCTGCGCTGGTGCGATGAGCAGCCCGCCTACTCGACCCTGCTGCCCGCCAAGAACCCAGCCAAGACTCAAAAGAGCCGCGAAGCGCTGGGCAAGGCTGGGGTCAAA
>JANPNG010000010.1:0-6147 GCA_031427355.1 Hylemonella sp. | reverse complement strand
TGTTGGCGCCGACGACCTTTTGACCCAGGCTGCCGACTTTGACTGCCCCAGGGCAACGAGGCTGAAATCATTGCGCCGTGCGGTTCTCCCGTCCGATGAGGTGGGTCAGTGGAAATCGGCAGCCTGGGGCAATTCAACGTCGGCGCTAACAGCCAGCCCTCCGCAGTCGCGGCGTGCACTGGTCGGCCGCCGCGCTTACACAACCTTTTCAGTAATCGACTGGGCATAGGGTACAGATGCCTGGAACGATTGGCGCTGCTCAAGCCGATCACTCAGCAATGCCAGATCGGGATAAAGCGTGCGCCAGGGCAGTTCCTGAAAACGCACTGAAAGGTAGGCGACGGCCGTGCCAACGGCGATGTCGCCAAGGCTAAAACTATCGCCTGTAGCCCACTGCCGAGAGCCGACAATTTTTGCCATTTCGGCCAGACCGCCGTCGATCTTGCGGCGCTGGCGTGCAAGCCATTCAAGGCTGCCGCCACCCGCACGCATTTTCTCGAACAGGGTCAGCACCACCGCATCGCAAATGCCATCACAAAGCACTTCGAGCTTGCGCGCGGCGAGCTTGCCATCAATGTCATCTGGCAACAAAGGCGTCTGCGGATATTTGAGTTCAAGGTACTGCAGGATGTAGCTCGACTCATAAACGCTAGAGCCATCTGGCAGCAACAGGACAGGCAGCTTTTCCAGCGGGTTGTAGCGCGGCGTGCTGGTGGTGCTGTGCCACGGCACTTCGGTCAGCAGTTCAAACGGCAAGCCTTTTTCGGCCAAGGCAATGCGCACCTTGCGCGCATACGGACTCGGGGTTGCACTGATCAGCTGAAACATCGGGTTTCTCCTGGAAATAAGTTTGTATCAGGTCGAGAGTATGGGCGCGCGTACCGACTGGCGCAATTGACTGTCGAAATTTCCACGATCAAGCACGGCACGTCGGCTGCGGTCCAGCACTGAGACGACCCAGCACACGGCGAAGGCGAGCGGCATGGTCAAAATCGTCGGCGGGTCGATTGCGAACAGCGGTGCAGAATGCCCAAGTATTTTGACCCAGACCGTCGGCCCGATCACTGTGAGCAATACGGCGCTGAACAAACCCGTCGCGCCGCCAACGACTGCGCCAGCAGTCGTGAGACCCCGCCAATAAAGCGATAGCAGCAGTACCGGAAAAGTCGAACTGCAAGCGACGGCGAACGCAAGGCTCACCATGTAGGCGACATTCTGCGACTGGAAGGCAATGCCGAGCAGCACCGCCACAACGCCGAGCACGAGCGTAGCGATCTTGGACACTTTGACTTCGCGCGCGTCGTCGACGCCGCTGCGACGGAAGACGCTGGCATAGAGGTCATGCGAGACAGCGGAGGCACCGGCCAGGGTTAGCCCGGCGACCACTGCCAAAATCGTCGCGAACGCGACTGCCGAGATAAAGCCGAGCAGAGCTGGGCCACCGACAGCCTGGGACAGATGAATGGCCGCCATGTTGCCGCCGTCGCGCAGTGCACCGGTCGCTTCGACAAACTCGGGCTTGCCCGCGACCAGTGCGATCGCGCCGAAACCGATGATGAACACCAGCGCGAAGAAGAAGTTCATGCAGATGGTGGCCCAGAACACCGAGGTGCGCGCCGACTTTGCATCAGGCACGGTGAAGAAGCGCATCAGGATGTGAGGCAGGCCGGCCGTGCCGAACATCAGTGCGAGGCCCAGTGAAATACCGGAGATTGGATCCTTCGCCAGAAACTGGGGCTGTTGACGCCAGCCGAAAACTGACCACCTAAACGCATAAGTGCCAATCCAAAACTGACCAGGGTGTTCCACTGATCTGCTGAATATTTCAGCAGATACTAAAAAGGTGATCACCATGGAAATGATAGGTAAGGTCAGGCGCATGAAGTTGCGCGACAAACTCTCCCACAGCGCAATCGCGAAGGCCACGGGACTTTCGCGCACCACGGTCAAGAAGTGGCTCAAAGCCCCTGGCGACAAAGCTCCAAAGTACGTCAGGAAGAGCGTTGAACCGAGATTGTCCATTAGACCCAAGGCCGCTATCGTGAGTCAGTCCGGCGCGTCCCGGATTCTTCCGGGTTTCTAATGGACGCCATTAGAAATTCCCCATGAAATCAACGAGTTCAGTGCGATTTGGAGTGACCATGCCCCCAGAAACACCGTTCGATCTGAAGTTCACGTCCCGCGAAGTCACCGCCTGGGGTGGCCTGGCCCTTTTGAAACGCATGCTCGACGGCATGGGCTTCAAGGACGCACTGCAAAGCTGGCAACTCCCCCAACCCGGCTCCAACCGGGGCTACGCGCCAGAGCAACTCATCAAACAAATGATCGTCAGCAACTGGTGTGGTGCGGCCCGCTTTGCCCACGCCGACAGCGACCAAGGCACGCAATTCACCAGTGAGGCCTTCACGGGGGTGCTCAAGCGCGAGGGTGTCACCATCAGCATGGATGGGCGGGGTCGTGCGTTTGACAACATCTTTGTCGAGCGGCTATGGTGCAGCGTCAAGCATGAGGACGTGTACCTCAATGGCTACGCCACCATGGATGAGTTGCTGATTGGGCTGACGAAGTACTTTGCGTTCTACAACGGCGAGAGGGCGCACCAGGCACTGACAAATCAGACGCCGGATGCGGTACACGCCAGCGCGGTCGGGGGTGGTGCGATGATCGTGGACAAGTACGGAGCAAAGCAAGAGCTCCCGGGACTCCCTATTGCGCTTCGCTCCACAGGGACTGCGTTCGGGGAAGTCAGGGTAGAGAATGAGTCAGAAATACAGAATGCAAAAACCGGGGCAGCGCCGAGCCATTTCGCAGCGTGTCAGCGTGCAAAGCGTTTGACTACGGCGTCCTCTTTGCCGGCTTTGACGTAGCGCGCCGCATCCTCGGCGAGAAGCAAGCGTTCCTTGACCAGGGCTTGAACCGCTGCCTCCAGCCTGCCTACATAATTCGCGTGGCTACCATAGCGCTCTTCGAGTGAGGGCCGCGGGTCGCCTTGGGCGACGCGCTCTGCCCGGGTTGCGGGTAGCGGCGAGTAGCTGCCGTCGCGATCGCAGAGTTCGCCCTCGGTAAAGGGTGATTTGTAAAGGTTCCAGCCGGTGTAGGTGGCGAGCGGCTCGGCGATGTCCGGCAGACGAATGCCGGCAACTTCATTGCCGTCGCTGCCAACTCGGGCAACCAGCGGACGGTAGGGGCTGGGCCCGGTCTCGCGCGGATTCACCCAATCGCCAAACTGCGCTATCTCGTTGGCGGTGGTCGCCACTGCCAGGCCAGGCACGCGCGGAAAGCCGGTTTTTCCGGCTTCTACCAGCGTCTGCGTGCCAAGCGTCGGCACCCGGCTGGCGGGTGGTGCCCGGCCCAGGCTGACCCACTCGTCAAGGGCGACCAGCAGCGCGCGCAACGCAGGGGCGGGACTGTGCGGGTTGCGCAGATTCATGCAGGGGCCGAGGTCGGGCTTTAACCCTGCGCGTCCGGCGTGCTGGGTGCCAGCCACCATAAACACCCGCGCGCCGGCCGGCAGTGGCAAGTCGTGCTTGCCAAGCGGATCGGTGTGCAGCAGCGAAGCGCCTTTTTGACAATATTCGGTGGGGGTGTTGACCTCGATCCACAGCGGATCAAAGCCGTCACTACGCAACACCGCTGCGCGTCTTTGGGTCACTGGATCGGTGGCCGTCGCCGCCGAAAACGGGAACTTGTTTTCAGGGTAATAGTGGTCCTCGTGAAGGGTATTGGTGCGTGCAGGCTGGCCGAACTCGGCATTTAAAAACACGCCGCCTACGCCGGAGATGTGGGCCAACGCCCCATCGAACACCTTTCGCCTGCCCTCGTCCTGATTGAAGCCCTGATGCACGAAGTCGCGCAGGTAGCGGCCGCTTTGCGAAATGCCGATGGAAATCACCTTGTCGATACGGCGATCAGCAGGATTGCGCTGAAGCCCGTCATCGCTTGCTTCGTTGCGCAGGAAGCTGACGAGATCACGCGTCGCCGCGAAACCGATGCCCAGCACCTTGGGGTTCTTGGCCGGGTAATGAAGTTCGTAGAGCGATCCCGGATCTGGTTTCGCCCCCGCCGGCAGCAGGCGAATTTCCTGCGCATTGACATATTCCCAATCGCCTAGCGGACGGCGGCGCACCTGACGGCGCTGGCACAACCGGCCAAGCAAGTCGTCGTGCAGGCCGAGCCAGCCAACATGAGCGATGGCGCGCCGGGGGTGGTTCCGCTGGGCCATGCGATGCCACCCACGCCCGAGTCTGCACCACCCAAGCGTTCACCGGCACATTACCTGTGGGCAGTGCTGATAGCGCGCATCTACGAGGTGTTCCCGCTGCTGTGCCCGAAGTGCGGTGGACAGATGCGCCTGATTGCGTTCATCACCGAGGGCACGCAGATCAGGCGGATTCTCGATCACATCGGTGTCGACTCGGAGCCACCACACATATCCCCGGCGCGCGGGCCACCGTTGTGGGAGGACTGCAGTGATGCGCAGACGGATGACGGGGTGCACATCGAGCCGCAAATCGAGTCGGATTGGGCAACCGACTGGGATGGGGCGGCACAACCGGCACCGGACTATGAGGTGGACCAGCCCACCAATTGGTGAGGAATCGAAGCAGCGACTTCGCAAGCACTTTGGGGAGGGCTGCGGGTGTCGCAGACCAAAATCCAGATTTCTACCAGTGGACTCGTTTTGAAGCAGCCGCGACCTCTCAAACTGCCCCGCTCGAAGGCGTCTGGTCGCCCAAAACCCATACCATACTTGTCCTCATGCTATTGAGTTTCCTTATCCGTGAGCCGGATGATCAAGGCCGGATGTAGGCATAACCTTCGCGTTGGCGGTTCATGAGTTGCACTACGCCGGCACGTACATAGCCGATGGCAGGGTTCATGACTGCCTTGGTGAGTTTTTGGACGGTCATGGTGTTTTCGCAGGCTACGACCTGAATGCCGGATGTGGTGGCTTCAATAATGCGGTTACTGGTGGTGGCGTCAGCTTTGAGCATGCCGATACCCGGACCGTAGACCACAATTTCGATGTCCACCTTGCTGGCGCCCAATTCATCCTGGACGTTTTTGGCATTGTTGAGAGTCAGATTCCACTTCGCTGCATCGCCGTCGCTGACCTGGAATACGACCTTGGCCTTGATGGGTGCTTTGGCTTTGACCTTGGCGGGGGCTACGGTTTGCGCCTTCGCGGGTGCTGCGGTTTGCGCAGACACCCCGATGGCGAAGGTGGCGCTGAAAGCCAATATGGCGGCCTGAATAAATGCTTTGCGGTTCATTTCTGTATGTCTCCTATGCACAAGTACTTCATTTCAATGTATTCCTCCATGCCGTGGCTGGAGCCTTCACGGCCCAGTCCCGACTGCTTCACGCCGCCAAAGGGCACGTGCTCGGTCGCAATCACCCCCACGTTGATGCCCACCATGCCGTACTCCAGCGCTTCGGCCACGCGGTAAATGCGGCCGATGTCACGGCTGTAGAAATAGCTCGCCAGGCCGAACTCGGTGTTGTTGGCCGCCTCGATGGCCTCCTGGTCCGCCTTGAAGCGGAACACCGGCGCGAACGGCCCAAACGTTTCTTCCCTTGCGCACAGCATGTCCGCAGTAGCTTCCGAGATCACCGTCGGCTCAAAAAACTGGCCTTCCAGCTTGTGCCCACCGACCATCAGCTTGCCACCTTTGGCCAGCGCATCGGCGACGTGGCGCTGCACTTTCTCAACCGCTGAGTCCTCGATCAGCGGGCCCTGCACCACGCCCTCTTCAAAGCCATTGCCAACCTTCAGCGCCTTGACCTTGGCAGAAAACTTCTCAACAAACTGGTCGTAGACACTGTCTTGCACATAAATGCGGTTGGCGCATACGCAGGTCTGCCCGGCATTGCGGTACTTGCTGGCCATCGCCCCTTCGACGGCCGAATCGACATCGGCGTCGTCGAACACGATGAAGGGGGCGTTGCCGCCCAGTTCGAGCGAGAGTTTTTTCACCGACGGTGCGCTCTGCGCCATCAAAATGCGGCCGACCTCGGTCGAGCCGGTGAAGCTGATGTGGCGCACCACATCGCTGGCGCAAAACACCTTGCCAACGGCAATCGAGTTGTCGCTGTCAGCGGTCAGCACGTTGAGCACGCCCGCAGGAATGCCGGCACGAACGGCCA
>JANPNG010000009.1:0-1673 GCA_031427355.1 Hylemonella sp. | reverse complement strand
CGGGCAGCGCGAAGTTTCCCAAGGTGCAGCCCTTTGAGCGCATCACCAGCCCAGTGTCTGAAGTGGAGGGGCTGTTCATCATGGGGCGAGCAGCCCACGGGCAGGGGCAAATGGCCTTGGCTGAGGAGCGCTATGCGAAGGTGCTGAGCCTGCAGCCCAAGCATGTGGGGGCACTGAACGCAATGGCCGTGATTTGCGCGCAGTCCGCACGTTACGAGCAGTCCGTTGAGTTGTTCAGGCAGGCCCTGGAGGCTGACGCCAGTGCGGCGCATGTGCATAACAATTTTGGTTATGCCTTGATGCTGGCCGGGCGGCTGGATGAGGCGCAGGCGCAACTCGATCAGGCTTTGGCCTTGAACCCTTTGAGCGAGTTGACCCGCAAAAACCGGGAACTGCTGGCGCAATCAAAAGGCGCTGGCCCTGTGGTGGCCGGAATGAGCAAGCCTGAGGCCACGGCCATAGCTGTATCGACGGCAACAGCCACACCCAAACCGGTAGCCCCCGAGGGGCCACAACTGGTGGCCGTGAAGCCACATGTTTTTGAGTTGCGCGATGCGCCCGCCATCGTGCAGGTGCAGGCACAAACGCAGCCACTCTCCGTGCCCTTGGCGCTGGCCATGAGCGACAAGCTGGAGCCCAAGGCGCTGACCGCCCAGAGCAAACCTGTTGAGCGTGCACCCAGTGTGACTTTGCCAAGCGTGTCTTTGAACGGTGTGAAGATCGAAGTCTCCAACGGCGTGGGCATTCGATTTCTGGCTCGCCGCACCGCAGAGCGACTGGCCCCGCTGGGCGTGGTGACTGCCCGCTTGACCAACCAGCCCGGCTACAAGCAAACCAAGACCGAGATTTTCTACAGCGCCGGACAGATGGGGGCCGCACAAGCTTTGTCGGCCAAGTTGCCGGTGGCGGCCAAGGTGTTGGCGGCTAATGACCTGGGCACGCGGGTGCAGATGCGGCTGGTGCTGGGCCGTGACTTGGACGTGAAGGCCTTGGCCCATTGGTTGGATGGGCTGGACGCTCCGGTGGTGGCCTTGAACCGGTTTGAGGGCTGGCTCTGGAGTTGAGGATGAGGGGCCGGTGATAATTCGGCCCATGCAAAATATCATCGCGCAAATCGCGCAAGAAATCCGGGTTCAAGTTAAACAGGTCGAGACCGCCGTGGCCCTGCTGGACGGGGGTGCGACTGTGCCTTTTATCGCCCGCTACCGCAAGGAAGTCACCGGCGGGTTGGATGACATTCAGCTACGCGAGCTGGAGCAGCGCCTGGGCTACCTGCGTGAGCTCCATGCGCGGCGTGAAGCCATTCAGAATAGCATCCAAGAGCAGGGCAAGATGACGCCCGCCTTGCTGGCAGCCCTGAACGCGGCGGGCACCAAGCAGGAGCTGGAAGACCTCTACCTGCCCTACAAACAAAAGCGTCGTACCAAAGGGCAGATCGCCCGTGAAGCTGGGCTGGAGCCGCTGGCGGATCGCCTGTTTGCCAACCCCACGCTGAACCCGGCGGAGGAAGCCGCGCCCTTCGTCAAGACCGAGAAGAACGAGGCGGGCGATGATTTCACCAGCACCGCCGCTGTGCTGGACGGGGTGCGAGACATCTTGAGCGAACGCTGGGCCGAAGACGCCACGCTGGTGCAAAACCTGCGCGAATGGCTGTGGGCCGAGGGCTTGTTCAA
>JANPNG010000008.1:0-2176 GCA_031427355.1 Hylemonella sp. | reverse complement strand
AGCTGCTCACGCACCTTGGCTTGGCCCACGTACTCGTCCAGCAGTTTGGGCCGCAGGGCGCGCTCAATCGCCTCCTCTTGCGGAGACACGGGGGCCGCAGACACCATCCGCTTGGGCGGCGCGGGGGCGAATTCGTCGGTTTGAATGCTCAAGATAGTTGACCTTGCGGCCGCTGGACGGCCTCTTGAATGGGGGTGGCTGACGCCGATGTCTGACTATACCCAGTTCAAGTGTGCCGCCGGGATGCCGATACCGTGTACAGAAGTGCTCCCATTTGCTGACCACAAGGTACCCCCATCATGCGGCCCATTTTTCATACCCCCCTCTTCGCCAGCCTGCTCGGACTGACACTGATCTCCTCTGCCTTTGCAGCGGATTCCCATGGTACCGAACCCGCCGACAGCCATGCCGCGCCGGTCAAAAAATCCCCCGCCACACCTGCCAAGGACATTGCAGAGCAACTGCGTTCCGCCGTTGAAAACGGTGATCTTCGCAAAAAACGGTTAGCGCTGGTGAGCACCGGTATCGATAAAAAAACCGCCGCCTCAGACGCTCACGCCACAAGCGCCGCCCCCGTCCACGCAGCACCCCCTGTCACTGTCGCAGCTGCAACGGTGAACCCGCAGGCCAGCCGCAACTACATCCGTGCCAAAGCTGCTGTGTTGACGGGCTACACCGCACCCGAGCCCGCCAGCGACGAGCACAACCATGCACCGCACTGGAGTTACGAAGGCGACGGTGGTCCGCAAGCCTGGGGCAAGCTCAAGCCCGAGTTCAACACCTGCGCCACAGGCAAGCGCCAGTCCCCCATCCACATTGAAGATGCGGTCACACTGCAAGGCCCCGCCGAGCCAATCCAGATCGACTACCAACCCAGCAACGGCACCGTGGTGAACAACGGCCACACCATCCAGGTGGATGTGAGCGGCGACAACAGCATCACCGTGCGCGGCTCCACCTACAAGCTGCTGCAATTCCACTTTCATCATCCGTCGGAAGAGCGTATCAACTACAAGTCGTATTCGATGGTGGCGCACCTGGTGCACCGCAATCGGGAAGGCCAGTTGGCCGTCGTCGGTGTGCTGCTGGACCCCGGTCTTGCCAACAGCCTGATCAACAAAGTGTGGACTTACATGCCGCTGGATGCGGGCGACAGCGTGCGCATGCCGCTTGGGCTGGTGGACCTGAACGAACTCCTGCCCAAAGACCAGCGCTACTACCAGTTCATGGGGTCCCTGACCACCCCGCCCTGCACCGAGGGCGTGCTGTGGATGGTGCTCAAACAGCCCGTAACCCTGAGTCGCGAACAGCTCAAACTCTTTGGCCAGTTGTTCCCCAACAATGCCCGCCCGGTGCAATCCGTCAACGCCAGGGCAATTCGGGAGGCGCAATAGGCATCACTTCAACAGCTTGAAAACCTCAAAACCCGTCTCCTGTGGTGGCGTGGTGAAGCCGCCTGCAATGCCCTGCTGCATCCGTGGCATCAGGGTGCCATCGCGAAACGTCTCCCAACTCGCCTTGGATTCATGCACCGCCACGATCGTCCAGCCACCCGCCGATGCGCCCGCCGCGTGGTAGACCTGACCCTTCGGCAGACTGTTGCTACTGGGGTGAACGGCGGCGATAGAGGCTTCGTACTGCGCCTGGGTGCCGCCTGGGAAGTGATGCACGATTGCATAGGCCATGCTGATTCTCCTTGGGGTTGAGCAGAACCGCGTTGTTCGGCCCAGCGCATTTCACTATAGGAAATCAATCAGAGAGTTTCAAGGCCATCACAAGCCGCGACGCTGCAACGCGCGCCATTCCATCATCTAAAGATTTCGCATGGGATGGCGTGAGTGAAGATGATCGCCCCGCCACGGCAGAATATCTGCAAGCGGGCGTAGCCGCCAAAGAGCAAGTGGCCATCCGCTTTTACCACGACGTGCTGACCGCTTTTCGCACCGCTGGCCCAGGCTGGCAAACGCGCATGAATGACGCGCTCAAGGACTGACTGAAGACACATTCAGCGGTGTGAAGTCATGCATGCACATTCTGTCTCGTAACGGCACGGGGGGACGGCCTCTCAAATTTGCTTTGTAGCTCTGTTGTAGCTACAATCTAAACTCCAGATCGCACAAAAGAAACGAAACCCATCATGACCACCATCGACACCTTTGTCCGCGCCCGCATTGAC
>JANPNG010000007.1:0-6341 GCA_031427355.1 Hylemonella sp. | reverse complement strand
TCCGGGGACAGCGGGTGGTGCTTGATACCGACTTGGCTGCGTTCTACGGCGAGACCACCAAGCGGTTTAACCAGCAGGTCAATCGCAACCGGGAACGCTTCCCCGAAGATTTTATGTTTCAGTTGAGCGACGAGGAGTACGCGTCTTTAAGGTTGCAATTTGCAACCTTAAAGACCGGGCGCGGCCAGCACCGCAAATACCTGCCTTACGTTTTTACCGAGCACGGTGCGATCATGGCGGCCACCCTGCTCAACAGCCCGCGCGCCACCGCATTGAGTGTGTATGTGGTGCGGGCCTTTGTGGAGTTGCGCGGCATGCTGACCAGCAACCGCGAGTTAGCCAACAAGGTCAACACCCTGGAACGCAAAGTGTCGGTGCATGAGCGCAATATTGCCGAACTAGTGGACTCGATGGCCGAGCTGCTGGCAGTACCACCGTCACCGCCCAAGCGGTCTATCGGGTTTGTGACGCATGAGGACAAGAAGGATAAGCCTGCCAGTGGCAAGGCCGCAGGCAAGTCGGCGATTAAAGCCCGCAAGAAGGGTTAAGGTCTGAGGGCACAATTTGCGACCTCAAATTTGCGCAACCTGAACCCCAGCCCGGAGGCCAAGGTGGACGTTAACGCGCACTTTTGAGAACGCGTTCAAAGCTAAAATTTGCGTAGCATGTCGAATGAATTAATCTACTTCATCACGACAAAATGATCAAAAGCCCGCCCGTCAAGACAGAACCTCTCTGGATGGCGAAGCAATGTTCAAGCGTTCTATCGGTTCCATCATGTACAAAAACCGCAACGGCAAGCCTGCGGGCAGAGCGACTCAATGGAGGGCGGCATGAGTGCGCTGCAACTCGATACCACGTGGGACACGGTCAAAGCGCAGTCCAATATCGCCAAGCATGGCGTGACGTTTGTGCAAGCGGCTACGGTGTTGTTCGATGCTCTCGCTTTGACCGTGTTCGATGCCGCGCATAGTGAGTTTGAGGAGCGTTGGTTTACGCTGGGGCTCTCAAGCGAAGCCAAGCTACTGGCTGTGGCGCATACTTACCAACACACGGGGCCGATTGATGTGCGAGTGAGGATAATCTCTGCACGTGAGGCCACGAAACGCGAACGTCAGCAGTATGAAAATGAGCCTCGTTAGACTCGTACCGTAAAGGTGAACACCATGAACGCACAAACCACACGCGATGACGACGACATGCCCGCAGAGATTGATTTTTCAGGGGGCAAACGCGGGCAGTTTTACAGTGCTGGCGCGCAACTGAATTTGCCGGTGTACTTGGATCAGAAAGTGCAGGCCACCTTGGCAGCGCTGGCCCGCGCCAAAGGCGTGGACTACTCGGTGCTCATCAATGATCTGCTCAAAAAAGACATTGAGCTGATCGAGATGGCGCGCTGAGTGTTACGTCGTTATTGAATTTGTATTCAAGCGCTGGGCCAACATGAAGGCGTAGAGCCTATCAACACTCTGCGGATCATGCTGCCTGACGCGTATGCCGCTAGCGCTAGCGCTGCCCAATCCGAATATCCCCAAAAATCGCCTGCACTTCACGCGGCAGGCAGCGCCAGTAGGGCGCGCTGGCGCTAACCGTGCCTTTGAGCGCAGCTGCGGCCTCCCAGGGCCAGCGCGGGCGGTAGAGCAGGGCGCGGGCCAGGGCGATCAGGTCGGCGTCACCGGCTTGCAAAATGTCTTCGGCTTGTTGCGGCTCGGTGATCAGACCGACGGCGGTGGTGGTCAGGCCGGATGCCTTGCGTACCTCGCGTGCAAACGGCACTTGGTAGGCCGGGCCGACTGGGATTTTTTGCAAGGGCGAGACCCCGGCGGTGGAGATGTGGATGAAGTCGCAGCCCAGGGCTTTGAGCTGCAAGGCGAAGGCTTCGGTTTGTGCCAGATCCCACGCGCCCTCGACCCAATCAGTGGCCGACACGCGCAGGCCCACCGGGCCGTCAAACACCTGGCGCACGGCGACAAACACTTCCAGCGGGAAGCGCATGCGGTTCTCGGTCGAGCCGCCATAGGCATCGTCGCGCTGGTTGGCGAGGGGCGATAAAAACTGGTGCAGCAAGTAGCCGTGCGCGGCGTGCAGCTCGATGGCGTCAATGCCGATGCGCTGGGCGCGCTGGGCGGCCACCACGAAATCGTCCTTCACTTGCGCCATTTGCGCCAGCGTGAGTGCAGCGGGTGGGCGCTCGGTGGGCAACTGTGGCACGGCCGAGGGCGCCAGCGTGGGCCAGCCGCCCTGGTCCAGCGCCAACAACTGCCCGCCGTGCCAGGGCGTTGCGCTAGAAGCCTTGCGCCCGGCGTGCGAGAGCTGGATGCACACCGGCATGGCCGGAGCAATGGCCCGCGCCCGCGCCAGCGTGTCGCCCAGCGTGTGTTCGGTGCGCTCGTCCCACAGGCCCAGACAGTCCGGCGTGATGCGGCCTTCGGCGCTGATGGCCGTGGCCTCAATCGTCAGTAGGCCCGCGCCGCTGTTGAGCAGGCTGGTCCAATGCGCCAGATGCCAGTCGGTGGCCTCACCGTTGCGGGCCGAGTATTGGCACATGGGGGCGATGACGATGCGGTTGGCCAGCGTCAGGCCGCCCTTGGGTGAGGACAAAAGATAGGGGGAAAACAGCAGGCTCACGGGGGGCTTTCAAGTGGATGGGTTGTGTAAATTGTGGCATGCAACAGGCGCTTGATTCACAGGGCCAGCTGAGCAACTGATTTGCCTGAACGATTTAAACCATGAAATCTCTTGTCCTTGCCGTTTTGTTCTCCATCGCCGCCCTGCCCATCCTGCCCGCGCGGGCGCAGTTGCCGCAGCGCGATTTGCAGGTGAGCTTGCGGCAGGTGGAGGAGAGCAGCGGCGCGGTGGTGCTCAGCACGCAGACACGCCCGCTCTTTGAGATGCAGCAGATTCAGGTGCGCAACGGTAGCCAGGCCAGCCTGAGTGTGGGGCAGACCCTGCCCATGCAGTGGGTTCAGGCGGTGCTGGCCTTGCCTGCTGCGCACCAGGCCTCGGCCCCGGCAGCAACCCCGCCGCCGCCCAATCAGCGCAGCGGCGGTGTCGTCAACCAACTGGTGTGGCTGCACGCGGGCCAGCATTTGACGGTGCTGCCGCGTTGGCCGGGTGGCAAGAAAGACGTCTTGATCGACGTAGAAGTGCAATCGTCACAGGTGGATGCGCGCACGGGTCCCGAGCTGCCCGCCCAGACGCAAAACCAGGTGCGCACAACGCTCAGCGCCCCGCTGGGCCAGTGGGTGACGTTGGCGGTGACGGGCAAGAGCACGCCTGGGGGCGCCATCTACGGCACTTATGGCAGCGAGGCCGCCACCGAGCCCCGGCGCTTGCTGCAACTGCGGGTCACGGCACCTTGATCACGCCTTGAATGTGCGCTGATTGGGTGGGTTGCGCTTGGAGGGGCGCAGCCTGAGACAATCACGCCATGACGCTGACCGAACTCAAATATATTGTCGCCGTGGCCCGAGAGAAGCACTTCGGCAAGGCGGCGGAGGCCTGCTTTGTCTCGCAACCCACTTTGTCGGTGGCGGTCAAAAAGCTGGAGGAAGAACTGGACGTCAAGCTCTTTGAGCGCAGTGCCAATGAGGTCACGGTCACGCCGCTGGGCGACGACATCGTGCGCCAGGCCCAGGCGGTGCTGGAGCAGGCTGGCCAGATCAAGGAAATCGCCAAACGCGGCAAAGACCCGCTGGCCGGGCCGCTCAAGCTGGGCGTGATCTACACCATCGGCCCCTACCTGCTGCCCGATCTGGTGCGCCAGATGATCGCGCATACGCCGCAAATGCCTTTGATGTTGCAGGAGAACTTCACGGTCAAATTGTTGGAGATGTTGCGCACGGGCGAGATTGATTGCGCGGTGCTGGCCGAGCCCTTCCCCGACACCGGCCTAGCCACCGCCCCCCTGTACGACGAGCCGTTTTTTGCGGCGGTGCCCGTCCATCACCCGCTGGCCCGTCTGGATGCGATCAGCAGCGAAGCGCTGAAGCAGGAAACTATGCTCCTGCTGGGCACCGGCCACTGTTTCCGTGACCACGTGCTGGAGGTGTGCCCGGAATTCGCCCGTTTTTCCAGCAACGCCGAGGGCATACGCAAGAGCTTTGAAGGCTCCTCGCTGGAGACGATCAAGCACATGGTGGCCGCTGGCATGGGCGTGACGCTGGTGCCGCGCCTGGGCATTCCGAAGTCGGAGTTGCTGGCCAAGACCAAACGTCAAGATGATCGACTCATCAAGTACCTGCCGTTTGCGGGTGATGCGCCTACGCGCCGGGTGGTGCTGGTGTGGCGTCGCAGCTTTACCCGGTATGAGGCAATTGCAGCACTGCGCAACGCGATCTACGCATGCGAGTTGCCCGGGGTTAAGCGTTTGTCATGACGCGTGTTGCATGAACCGCTTGTCGCTCTACCTTGACCTGATCCGCTGGAACCGCCCCGCAGGCTGGCTGCTGCTGCTGTGGCCGTCTTTAAGCGGGCTGTGGGTGGCGGCAGGGGGCTTTCCGGGCTGGCACTTGCTGACGGTGTTTGTGCTGGGCACGATCCTGATGCGCAGCGCGGGCTGCTGCCTCAACGACGTGGCCGACCGCGACTTTGACCGCCATGTCAAGCGCACGGCGCAGCGGCCGGTGACCACTGGCGCGGTGTCGGTGCGCGAGGCGTTGAGCTTGGGTGCGGTGCTGGCTTTGCTGGCCTTTGGCCTAGTGCTGACGACCAATGCCGTGGCCGTGGCCTGGTCCTTCGCCGCGCTAGCGGTGGCCATCGCCTACCCCTTCGCCAAACGCTTCTTCGCCATGCCGCAGGCGGTGCTGGGCGTGGCCTTTAGCTTTGGTATCCCGATGGCTTTCGCCGCTGTGCGAGGCGGCGATTCATTCAGCCTGGCCGCCGTGCAAGCCAGCGTGCCACCGCTGGCCTGGTTGCTGCTGCTGGGCAATCTGTTCTGGGTGCTGGCCTACGACACCGAGTACGCCATGGTGGACCGTGATGACGATCTGCGCATCGGCATGAAAACCTCGGCCATCACGCTAGGGCGCTTCGATGTGCTGGCGGTGTTGGCTAGTTACCTGATTTACCTGTCAATTTGGGCTGTAGCCCTTTATTTATTAGCACAAGCAGCTATTTTATTGATAGCAATTGCTGTGGCGCTTGTGCAGGTTGTTTGGCACTATCGGCTGATCCGTGAGCGCACACGCGAAGGGTGCTTCAAGGCGTTTCGCCTGAACCACTGGCTGGGTTTGACGGTGTTTTTGGGTATCGTGCTGGGGGTGCGCTAACACCTCTGATCGGTTGAGGACAGAGCTTGTCACTTCGTGTACGACGGGCTGTCCCGCAAGGTTTCAAGTGACCCACCCAAGTCACTCGCCAAACTCCAGCCCCATCGCGCGCGCCCGGTTTTGCGCGACCATCATGGCCTGCATGAACAGCGGCTTGACTTGACTGGCGTCCATGGCGCTGGTGGCTGCATAGGTGGTGCCGCCTTTGGAGGTGACGCGCTGGCGCAGGGTTTCCAGCGGTTCGTCGGAGCGGTGGGCCAGTTCGGACGCACCGTTGAAGGTGCTGATCGCCAAACGTCGGCCTTGCTCGGAGCTGAGCCCCATGTGGACGGCGGCTTCGGTCATGGCTTCTAAAAAGTAAAACACGTACGCGGGCCCCGAGCCTGAAATGGCGGTGACCGCGTCCAGCTGAGATTCTGCGTCCAGCCATAAAAATTCACCCATGCTGGCTACCACGCGTTCCACCCAGGCTTTACCGGCCAGGCTGACGGCAGGGCGCGCATACAAAGCGGTCATGCCTTTGCCGATGAGTGCGGGCGTATTGGGCATGGCGCGGATGATGCGCTCACTGCCCAGCCAGGCCGCGATGCTGTCGGAGCGGATGCCCGCCGCCACACTGAAATGCAGCGCTTGCGGCGCGTAGTTGCCAATTTGGGCTGCTGCTTCTTTGAAGACCTGCGGTTTAACGGCCCAGATGATCAAGCCAGCTGTGCCCAGGGCGTCTGATGGCTGCGTTTGCGCTGTGATGCCAAAATCGCCCAACAGTTTGTCGCGGGTGGGTGCAAACGGTTCAACCACCACGATGTTTTGGGCCGCCATGCCCTGTTTGATCAAGCCCCCAATCATGGCGCTGGCCATGTTGCCACCGCCCAAAAAGGCGATACGCTCGTTGGCGAATGCTGGAGTGCCTGACACGGCATCGAATGGGGTGGGTGAATGGCTCAAAAAGGGACTCCGAAAGCAGATAGACCAGGGGTTGATTGCCAGTTTGGCAAGGTGTGAACCCTATTAACCCTATTAACCCTATTATCGGAGCAAAAGAAGCCGAGCTATGTAGCTGCTCAAGACAGC
>JANPNG010000006.1:0-2662 GCA_031427355.1 Hylemonella sp. | reverse complement strand
GCGCAGAAGTCCATTCACTGCCTGATGCCAAAGAGCCTTTGGACGGTCTCTAAAAAGTAATGTCCGACAAGCCGTTCTGGCTCAGCGGCGGGCGCGATCTGGCGCGCCACCTCTTCCAGGTGTTGCTGCTGGGTTTGCCGGTCTTAGCCCATTGCACGGTGTCGGTGGTCACGACGACGGCCGATCTGCGCAGCATGACTGAAGCACTGGGCGGTGAGCGTGTTCACGTCACCTCATTGGTGGCCAATGCTGGAGACGCAGAAACCTATGTCCCTCGCCCGCAAGATCTCGAGCGCCTGCGTCAGGCCCAGCTCGTCGTGCGGGTGGGTGTGGACTATGACCTCTGGCTGGACAGGCTCATCACCAAGACCGCCAACCCGTCAATCCTGCGTGGTGCTGCGGGCTATGTCGATGCCTCCCATGGCATCACTCTCCTGGAGGTAAAAACGGGCGGTATCGCCGCTGGCGGTCATTCGCATGGGGCGGGCAATCCGCACTATTGGCTGGATCCGGAAAACGCCACCATCATTTCGGCCAACATCACGGGGGCACTGGCGCTGCTGGATCCGTCCGGTTCTCAATACTATGAGCGCATGCGCAATGTGTTTTTAGCGCGCCTGAAAAAGTCAATTTTAATTTGGCAGCAAAAGTTGGCACACCTGAATCGTCGGCCGATTCTCGTGTATCACAACAGCTGGCCGTACTTTGCCAGACGCTTCCGGCTCAACTTTGCTGCGGCCATCGAGCCCAGGCCCGGGGTGGCGCCAAGTCCGGCTGGGCTGGCCAGGCTGCTGCGGCAAATCCGCGAGGAGCACATCCAGGTGATCGTTCGCAAACCGCAGGAGCCGTCCAGAGAGGTGGACTTTCTTGCCACTAAAACCGGTGCCCGCGTGGTGCTGCTGGCGACCTCAGTGGGCGACACCACCCCGGCCGGTGACTATTTTTCCCTGTTTGATGCCAATGTCGGCGCGCTAGCCGCCGCTTACGCCAGTTCAATCAAATGACTGACCTATTTGACCTCTTAGCATTGCCCATGCTTGCCAGCATTTTGTTGATCGGGATTCATTGCCAGTTTGGACTGCAGGTGCTCAAACGCAGCGTCGTGTTTGTCGATCTGGCACTGGCGCAGTGTGCGGCGCTCGGCGCGACAGTCGCATTCATGCAGGGACACTTGCCGCAGACTGGCGCAGCCTATGCCTGGTCACTCGGCTTTGCCTGGGGCGGAGCGCTCCTGCTTTCCCTGGTGCGCTTTGCACCCAAGCAGATACCCCACGAGGCACTGGTGGGCGTGGTCTATGTCGCCTCGGTGTCAGCGGCCCTGTTACTGATTGAAAAGGCACCGCAAGGCGCTGAGCACCTCAAGCAAATCCTCACCGGCAGTGTGCTGACGGTCAGTGCCGACGAGCTGCTGCTGGCAGCGCCGATGTATGCGCTGATTGGGGTGCTGCTCTGGATCGCCACGCAGCGCCGGTGGCTGGAGCGCCCAGGACTGGCCGGCTGGTTGGCTGACTTTGGCTTTTACGCCGCATTTGGCCTGGTGGTCACGAGTTCCGTGGCAATGGCCGGGGTTCTTCTGGTGTTTTCTTTCCTGATCGTTCCCTCTCTCATCGGGCTTCTGTTTGCCACGAGCAGTGCCAGGCAGCTGGCGCTAGGCTGGATGGGCGGGTTTATTGCCGCAGCCATCGGCCTGGCAGCCTCTTACGCGCTGGATACCTCAACCGGTGCGACGATGGTCTGCGCGTTTGCGTTGATACTTGTTCTGGCCCTCGCAGTGCGGCGCTTTGTTGATTTCAAGATACGGTGGAAGAGGGCGTTCAAAGTTGTGGCGCTGGGCTGCGGCTCGGTTGGCATGGTCTCAGCCATATGGCTTGGCGTGCAGCCGCGAGCCGATCAACCGCTTTTGGATGCAGCGGAAGCGCTTTTTCCAGCCCTGCGCGCGGTCTACCTTACCGACAAGGAGAAAGCCCTGTACGCGGATGCGCAGAACTATGCGGCCCGGTACACCGCAGAAGCTGCCCGTCTGAGCGGCATCGAGTCGCGCAGCCGCTGGCAAGGCACCGTTGTGGACGATGAGGCCGTCAAACGCATCTCGTCGTTTCAGCAGTCCTATAACGAGATGATCAAGGGCGAGCAGTTCGTCATGAAGGAAACTCGGTCACGTGCCAGACAACGCCTCAGGCTTCCGGTCGCTTTAGGGGCTGCTGCATTGCTGCTGGGATTGCTCGGATGGATGGCGGGTTTGCAGAAAATCCTGAAGATACCCGGCTCGGCAGGCGGCGGCGTCGAGAAACCACCACCACCGAATTTGTGCGCACCGACTGGCGCCCGGCGCGTGTAGGGCGTGCGCCAAGTGCGCGAATAGCCGTTCAGCAGTGCTGCCCGCGTGGCTTTACCGTGCTGCGCTCCGCGCTCAGATCGGCACCGCCGGGTGCGTCATCCAGCGGTAGATCGTGCCCGGCATGCCGGTCGGCTGGAACGGCTTCCAATCGCCCTCGGCCTGGGCCAGGCGGTCGGCCAGGATGCACAGCACCATCGGGTTGAACCCCAGGCCGGTGTGGCTGCCCGCCACGCGGATGTTCTCGCAGGGCGTGTCGGCGGCGGCGTCGAGGGTGGCCTCCTGCGGCGGCACCACGCCGTCGCTGATCGAGTACAGGCAGCTCAT
>JANPNG010000005.1:0-5630 GCA_031427355.1 Hylemonella sp. | reverse complement strand
CACTGGCGATCGCTTTGAGTTCCGCGTGTTTCTTCGCGTACTTGGCGACCAGTTTGTCTCGCTTGAGCTCTCGCTCGATTAAAGCTGCTTTAGCCACAAGTCACCTCAGTTCTTGAACGGGAAACGGAAGCCGGTGAGAAGCGCTTTGCACTCTTCGTCAGTCTGGGCCGTTGTCGTGATGCTGATATTGAGACCGCGCAAGGCATCCACCTTGTCGTACTCAATCTCAGGGAAAATGATCTGCTCTTTAACGCCGATGTTGTAGTTGCCACGGCCATCAAAGGCGCGACCCGAGATACCACGGAAGTCACGAACACGGGGCAGCGCCACGGTCACGAAACGATCCAGAAACTCATACATCTGGACGCCGCGCAGCGTGACCATGCAACCAATCGCCTGGTCTTCACGGATTTTGAAACCCGCGATAGCTTTCTTGGCCTTGGTCACCACAGGCTTTTGGCCCGCGATTTTGGTCAGGTCGCTCACAGCGTTATCCATCACCTTTTTATCGGCAACAGCCTCGCTCACACCCATGTTCAGGGTGATCTTGCTCAGGCGCGGCACTTGCATGGGTGACTTGTAGCCAAACTTGGCTGTCAATTCAGGAACCAGCTTTTCGCGGTAGATTTGTTGAAGACGTGCCATGCTTATGCCACCTTGATTTCTTCGCCGCTGGACTTGTAAACGCGCACGCGCTTACCATCCGCCAACAGCTTGATGCCCACCCGGTCAGCCTTGCCGGTTGCAGCATTGAAAATTGCCACATTGGATTGGTGAATCGGCATGGCCTTTTCAACAATACCGCCCGCAGCACCCTTGAGAGGATTAGGCTTGGTGTGTTTTTTCACCAAGTTAATGCCTTCAATCAGCACATGCGAATCATCTTTGCGCAACGCAATCTTGCCGCGCTTGCCTTTGTCGCGCCCGGTGAGCACGATGACATCGTCGCCTTTGCGAATCTTGTTCATGACGCTTCCTTAGAGAACTTCAGGAGCCAGGGACACGATCTTCATGAACTTCTCAGTGCGCAATTCACGCGTGACGGGTCCAAAGATACGGGTGCCAATAGGCTCCAGCTTGGCATTGAGCAGCACGGCTGCATTGCCATCAAATTTCACCAGCGAGCCGTCACTGCGACGAATGCCCTTGGCGGTACGAACAACCACTGCGCTATAGATCTCGCCTTTTTTGACTCGACCACGCGGAGCAGCTTCCTTGATGCTGACTTTGATGACGTCACCCACGCTCGCATAGCGACGCTTGGATCCGCCGAGCACCTTGATGCACAGCACGGACTTAGCACCCGTGTTGTCGGCAACTTCTAATCGAGATTCAGTTTGGATCATTTCTTTATTTCCCAACTTGCACCAGTTGCTCCACAGAGCTTCCAGTCAGTCTTGGGCCCGTCGTCGGCAGCATGAACCACTCACGCTGCTTTTGCTGGGCAGAATCTTCACGTATCAAACGCGAAGCCGCCGATTATGCCATGGTTTTAACGCCGCATCAAGAAACTTTGTTGGGCAACCTCAAATAATTGGCAGCCAAGGCGTTGAATGGCTCGACTTGAGGCGCAACAACCGCCTCTTGCGCCAGGATGGCCGCCACCTTGGGGGCCACCTGCCTGGCCAGCGCAGCATCCAAAAACAGCAGTCTGGAGCGTCTGGCCAGCACATCTTCTACGGTGCGCGCGTACTCATGGCGCACGGCAAAGCGGACCATGGCGGGCGTCAGTCCCGCAGCCAACTCTGGCTCCTTTTTATCTAAAGCTAGTACATACTCAGCTTCAGAGCCATAGGAATGAAGGCCTTCAGTTTCTCGTATTGAATTGCCGGCACCCGCCGTCTCGCTGCCTAGCAAGCTCAAGTGCTCTGTTCCGCCACGGCGCTGCCAGGCCGAATCCAGCAAGCCCTGCTCAAAACAGGCGTCCATCACGTCTTGCGCCATGGCGCGGTAGGTCGTCCACTTGCCCCCGGTCACGCTCAGCAGCCCGCTGGGGCTGGTCCAAATTTTGTGCTCCCGGCTTAATTTTGAAGTTGCACTACCCGCGCTACTCGCAAGTTGCGCTTCATGCGCCAAGGGGCGCAGCCCCGCCCACGCGCTGCGCACATCCTGCTGGGTGGGCGCTCGGCTCAAATAGCGGCCCACCTCCGTCAGAATGAAGTCCACCTCATGCGCCATCGGCTGCGGCTCGAGTGGCATGTCGTCTCGGGGGGTGTCGGTGGTGCCCAAAATCACCTTTCCCAACCAGGGCAGGGCAAACAACACACGCCCATCCGCCGTCTTGGGAATCATCAGTGCCGCGTCACCCGGCAAAAACTCTCGGTCCACCACCAAATGAATACCTTGACTGGGCGTCACCACAGGCGTGCGCGTGTCTGCCGCCCCGGCGGTAACGCGCGCTGAGATGTCCTGCGTGCACAGCTCATTTACCCACACCCCGGTGGCGTTGATGACACAGCGTGACGCAACGCGATAGCGCCGCCCTGTCTCAGCATCCGTACACACCACACCCGCGACGCGCCCCTGGTCATACAGCAGCGCATCAACCCGGCAATAGTTCAGCATCAGCGCCCCACGGGACGCCGCTGTGCGCGCCAGGGTGATGGCCAAACGCGCGTCGTTGAACTGCCCGTCCCAATACTTGACCCCGCCGTACAGGCCCTTCGTTTGCACCGTGGGCAGCAAATCTTGGGTTTGTTGCGGGCTCAGCAGCTCAGTCGCGCCCAAACCGGCAGCCCCGGCCAGCGCGTCGTACAGCTTGAGCCCCGCGCCGTAAAACGGCTTGTCCCACCAGCGGTAAGTGGGGATGACGAAAGGCAGCGGCTGCGCCAGATGCGGCGCATGGGCCAACAACAAGGCGCGCTCCTTCAAGGACTCGCGCACAAAGGCCAACTGCCCCTGTGCCAGATAGCGCACACCGCCATGCGCCAGTTTGGTGGAACGCGATGAGGTGCCCTTGGCAAAGTCATGGGCCTCCAGCAACAGCACGCGCAAGCCCCGCGCGGCTGCATCCAAGGCCACGCCCAAACCCGTAGCGCCACCGCCCACCACAATGACATCAAAGGTTTTCGGCTCGGCCAGTTGCACCAGCAAATCGGCGCGCAATGTCAGCCTGGGAGGCGTGGTGAATCCCATGCCGACTTAGCCCTGCGCCCAGTGACGGGAGAGTGCAACCGCCTGCTGCCACCGCGCCCCCTTGGCCTCGCGCGCCGCTTCGCTCAAGCGCGGCTCAAAGCGGCGCTCTACCTGCCACTGCGCGCTGATCTCGTCCGCGCCGGACCAAAACCCCACGGCCAACCCGGCCAAATACGCCGCGCCCAGCGCGGTGGTCTCGGTCACGCGAGGTCGCAGCACCGGCACGCCTGTGAAATCGGCCTGCATTTGCATCAATAAGTCATTGCAACAAGCGCCGCCATCCACGCGCATCTCGCGCAGTGCCAGACCACTGTCGGCCCGCATGGCGTGCAGCACATCAGCCACCTGCAAGGCGATGGCCTCCAACGCGGCGCGTGCCAGATGGCCCCGCCCCGTGCCCCGAGTCATGCCCACCAGGGCGCCGCGCGCGTAAGCGTCCCAATGCGGCGCGCCCAGGCCCGCGAAAGCGGGCACGAGGTACACGTCCTGCGTATCGACCACGCTATTGGCCAGTGCCTCCACGTCTTGCGCCGAATCAATGATTTGCAGCCCATCGCGCAACCACTGAACTGTGGCTCCACCCATGAACACCGAGCCCTCCAGTGCGTAACAAGCTTGTGATGTTTGAAGACGTTTTGAGTCGCCCACCCCCGGCCCGGCCCAAGCCACCGTGCCCAGCAGCCGGTGGTGGCTGCGTGGGGCCACCGGCCCCGTGTTCATCAACATGAAACAGCCCGTGCCATAAGTCGTTTTGGCCATGCCAGGGTGAAAGCAAGCCTGCCCAAACGTGGCCGCTTGCTGGTCGCCCGCCATGCCGGTGATGGGAATGGCCGCACCCAGGAGACGCGCATCTGTCAACCCCAATTCACCACTGGACGGCACGACCTGTGGCAACACGCTGCGCGGCACATTGAAGAGCCGCAACAGCTCATCATCCCAAGCCAGCGTATGAATATTGAACAGCATGGTGCGCGAGGCATTGCTCGCATCGGCGGCGTGCACGCGCCCGCCTGTCAGCTTCCAGAGCAGCCAGCTGTCGATGGTGCCAAACGCCAGCTCACCCGCCTCGACCCGCTGGCGTGCGCCGGGCACATGGTCCAGCAGCCACTGCAGCTTGCTGGCCGAAAAATAAGCGTCCAGCAGCAGGCCGGTTTTTTTCTGAATCAGCGCCTCTTTACCCTGTGCCCGCAGTGCGTCGCAACGCCCGGCGGTTCGTCGGTCTTGCCAGACGATGGCCGGGGCCAACGGCTCGCCCGTCTTGCGATCCCACAGCACCGTGGTTTCGCGTTGGTTGGTGATGCCAATCGATGCAATTTGATCTGCCACTTGGTCAGAACTGATTTGCGCCTTGGCCAGCACCTCGCGCGCCACCGCCAGTTGCGTGCGCCAGATCTCCTGCGCGTCATGCTCCACCCAGCCTGCGTGCGGAAAGGATTGGCGAAACTCCCGCTGCGCCACAGCCACCACTGCACCGGCGCGGTCAAACAGCAGCGCCCGCGAGCTGGTGGTTCCCTGATCAAGCGCCAAGATGTAGTTCATGGCTTGCAAGCCTACCGCAAACTGCGACAATCTTCTGTGAAACTTGCCTCCTCAAAAAAACGCCAACAGCGAGCCACACCATGACCCAAAAAATCGCCTTCATCGGCGGCGGCAATATGGCCAGCGCCATCATCGGCGGCCTCCTCAACAAAGGCTTCCTCCCCGCGCAGATCGACGTGGTCGAGCCCTTCGCCGACACCCAGCAACGGCTTAAAGACAGCTTCGGCATCACCGCGTACCCCAAGCCAGGCGTTTTCCTGGAAAGTGCCGATTTGGTGGTCTGGGCCGTCAAGCCCCAGGTCTTCAAAGAAGCCGCGCAGCCCGCCCTCATTCACACCTTGCACGCCCTGCACCTGAGCGTGGCCGCAGGCATCCCCACTGACAGCATTGCCCGCTGGCTGGGCACCGAGCGCGTGGTGCGCAGCATGCCCAACACGCCCGCGCTGATCGGCCTGGGCATCACCGGCCTGTACCCTCGCCCCGAAGTCACCGCGCAAGACCGCCTGATGGTGGAGCAGGTGGCAGCCACCATGGGCGAGTTCTTCTGGGTGGCGCGCGAAGAGCAGCTTGATGCCGTCACCGCCCTGTCCGGCTCCGGCCCCGCCTACGTGTTTTATTTCATGGAAGCCATGGTCGCCGCCGGGATTGAGATGGGCTTGAGCCCCGAGCAGGCGCAAAAGCTGGCGGTGGAAACCTTTCGCGGTGCAAGCGCCCTGGCCCACGCCTCGATCGAGCCGCCCGAGGTGCTGCGCCAGCGCGTCACCTCCAAAGGCGGCACCACGCACACGGCCATCAGCGCCATGGAGGCCAGCCAGGTCAAGCCGCTGTTCATGCAGGCCATGGTGGCCGCGCAAAACCGGGCGCGGGAGATGGGCTTGGAGTTTGGGGGATAAGGAAGATCAGCCATGCCACAAACAGTCATCCCGCAACTGCGCATCACCAACGCTGAACAAAGC
>JANPNG010000004.1:0-14877 GCA_031427355.1 Hylemonella sp. | reverse complement strand
ATTTTGCTTTTGCCATTCCGACGGAGGGACGCCCTGCCTGACGTGCTGAATGTGCAATGATAGCGACCGATGCGAAACAGCTCTGCGGTCTCCTTTTTACGCTCTTGGCTTCTCCGATCTATCGGGGCGCGTGCCCTGATGGGCTTGAGCCTGTGCGTGTTGTTGCTCGGCTTGGATCTTGGGCAGCGCGATCCCGTACCACCTCCGCCACTTGGGGCCTGGCCTGCCAGAACGGGTGCCGTTAGCGGAGATTTTTCGGGTCAAGCGCTGACGCTCAGGGGCAGGGGTCTCATTCCCATGCCTGCCAACACACCCGCTGCTCACGCCAGCACCTTGCTCCCCCTGCCTGCTGATTATCCTGCGGCTCTGATGGCGTTTTGGTTCGCCGGGTCGCGTGAGAGCGGGCCGGATGTGCAGATCGTGGCCTCGCAGTTTGAGCGGGCCACGCAAACCTGGAGCGATGCGCGCAGTGTGGTGCGGCGCAACCAGGGCGGGCGACAAAGAACAGGCTTTGGCGTGCGCCGCTTGGGCAACCCGGTGGCTTGGCTCGATGCGCGGGGCCGGATCCATCTCTTTGTGGTGGCCACAGGTTTGGGTGGTTGGGCAGCCGGGCGAATTTTGCACTTGAGGCAGGTGGGTGAGGGGCGAGATGTGTCTACGCTTGCGTTTGAAACCATGCGGGTGCTGCCGCTGTCCTGGGTGTGGAACACCAGCTTTCTGGTGCGCGCCACGCCCTTGCCGCTGGCCGATGGCGGCATGATCTTGCCCGCCTATTTTGAGCTGGGCATCAAGTACCCGGTGGCCTTGCGCTTTGATGCGGCGGGAGAATTTCGGGGCATGGTGCGTATCTCTAACCGGAGTCATTTGTTGCAGCCCACATTGCTGATGCGCAGTGAAACCGATTGGCTGGCCTTGATGCGTGACAGCAGCCCTGACAACAAAATCAAGGTCGCGCAAACGCGCAATGGCGGGCGCGATTGGCAAGACCTGCCAGACTTGCCGCTGAGCAACCCGGATGCCGCCATTGCCGGGCTCACGCTCGGGCCTGGCCGCATGGTGCTGGCCCACAACGCCTTGCCCGATTCGCGTGCCGTGCTGGACTTGAGTGCCTCAAGCGATGGCTTGAACTGGACGCGGCAAATGGGTTTGGCCCAGGGGGATGACCGTGCTGAATTTTCTTACCCCTCGCTGGCCTGGGCGGACGACAGCTTGTGGGTGAGCTATACCGATCACCGGCGCGCCATTGCCTGGCAACGCTTGACGCTGACGCGCCCTTGAGCAGGGTTGAACACGATGGACTGGCCTCACTTTTTCACCCTCTTGTTGTCAACCGACGTGCCGCGTTTGCCAGACCTAGACGTGCTGCGCTGGGCGCGGCGTTTGAGTTGGGGCCTTGTGCTGGCGGGCCTTGGGCTTGTGCTGCTGCGTCGCTGTTGGTCGCGTTCGCCGCGCTGGGCGCAGCTAGGCTGGGTGGGTTTGATGCTGGTGAGCGTGTGTCTGCCGGGCCAGTGGACGCCTTCTTTTTGGTTGGGCCTGGCGTTTCAGTCCCCTAGTTTGATGAGCACCGTGCTGCTGACATGGGCGAGTTTTATGGTTCTGTGGCCAAGTCATGTGCACCAGCCGGATGCTGCGCAAAGGCAGGCGCTGAAGTGGGCGAGTTTTGTAGCGATTGCGCTGGGCTGGCTCTTGCTGCTCGACACCTTGGCCTTGCTGCCGTTGTCGCTTTACACCTTCGGCTTCAGCCCGGCGGCGGTGCTGGTTGTGGCTCTGTGTGCCGTCGTTCCTTGGGTGATGGGGCTGGCACAACAGGCTTGGCGTGTGCCCATGGTGTTGTTGGGCAGCGTGCTGTTGGTGCACGTCGTGCTGCGGCTGCCTACGGGTAATGTGTGGGATGCGTTGCTGGACCCATGGCTGTGGGTCGCGTTTCAAGTCGCGTGGCTGGCCCGTGGTCTAAGAATTGTTCAAGGGCGATTGAAGACCGCTTAGCCTGGCGCGGCGCGGGCAAGCAGCCACTCGCGCTTGAACAACCAGTCTTGGGGTTGCCACAGGTTGTCCAGACGCACTTCACCACTCAGGTAACGGCTTTTGAGCAGCCAGCGCTGGCCCAGCACGCGGCAATCCGGTGCGCAGGGTGGCTCGGCCTGCGTTGGGGCGGACTGTAGCCAGACCACAGCGTCATGCCTTACCAAAAGACCATCGAGTTGTTCTGCCGCAGACATCGGCGGTGCGCCGGGCACGACGCGGGCCGCAGCGCGTGCTTCGGTGTCGTAGGGTGCAAAAGCGTGTTGACCGGGCAGCAGAAATTGAAAGCGTTCAAACTGCCCGTTGAAACTATTGGGAACGGCGATGCGGGCCTGCGGCGGCAATGAGGCCGAGACCTCTGCGGCATAGCGACCCAGTGGGCCGTCCAGCGGCGCGACCGTGAGGTTGAACGTGGCATACACCAGCAGGCAAGCCAGCACGGACCCGGTGCGGCTCCAATCCGGCTTTGCCATGCATACCATCAGCGTCAAAGCACCCAGTCCCAAGACGATCAATACGGTGCTGAATTCCCAAACGCTGAGCAACCCCAAATCATGGCCCACCCAAGCGATGCGGCCCAACACGACGCCGATCAAACTGGACAATAACAGCGTGGGCATGAACCAGCGCCGCGTGATGTGGTGCCAGTTCAGCGCGATCAATATCGCCACGGCGGGCATGGCCGGCATCACGTAGCGTGCCGAGCGCTGGCTGGGCAGGGTGAAGACCATCAGCCACACCGCCACCCAGGCCAGCAAGATGAGCATGTGGGGTGGCAGGTAGGTGCGCAGACCGGCACGGCGAAATTGCTTCCAGCCAACCCAGGCTAGACCGATAACAACAAAGGCCAGCAGGCCCGCATTGACCGCGTAGGCCAGCAACTGTGCCCAGATGCTGGAGCCGCCACCGAGCAGTGCCTCACGCCAGTAACTGTGCTCATCGGAGAATTTGCCCGCGTTCTCGGCCACCACAAACTCTTGCCACACGGCGGTGGGGTCGGGATCGAGCACAAACCACAGGGCAAAGACACCCAAGGCCAGCACGGCGCTGAAGCTCACCCGCAGTGTGGTGGACAGCACGGCTCGCAGCTTGAGAGACGGGGCACTGAGTACCAAGGCCAGCCACCACGCCGCCGCCGCCGGGGCAATCAGCGCGAAAGATTTGTAGGCCAGGCCCAGCCCCAGGCCCAGACCGAACAGGGCGTGCAGGGCCCAGCCAGGGCCGTGCGCTTGTGGTTGGAGACTCCGTTCGGGCTGAGCCTGTCGAAGCCCGTTGACAAGATCGGATCGCATCTGCTGCCACAACAAGCCCAGCATTGGCAGGCTGAACCAAAAGGTTTCAGGCGCACTCGTCAGAAAAGGCCGGCTGTAGCGAAAGGTGCTGAGAAAAGCCAGATAGACGCAGGCGGCGATCAGGCCGTCACGCGTGCTGCGGGTGATCAGGCGCGCCGTCCAGCCCACGGCTGCTGCCATCAGCAAGGTGTAGATCAGGCTGGGCGTGCGCAAGGCCCACAGTTGCCAATGCTGGCCCCAGTCGCCCGCCACCATGGCTTGCCAGATCAACAGAGGGGGTTTGGTGTTGCGCGTGCCTTCTAAGGCAGAGGCCAGGGGTAACCAGTGGCCGGTCTCCGCCGTCATGCGCGCGATGTGGACATAGACCATTTCATCGCCATTGCTGGGGATGTACTGCCCGCCCAAACCAAAAATGTAAACCGCGATGGCCAGTATCAGCAAGGCCAGCCAAACGGCAGTCTCACTGGATTCCCGATTGCGCGGGAATGACGGGAACGAAGGCATGATTTTTAGCCCTTGTTACGGTGGCGAAAAGTCCAGCGGTCGTTGGTGATGAAGTTGCTGACACTGGCGATCAGGATGGCGATCAGATTGGCCAGCATGTAGTGCATGTAATGCGCCAACCACAGCGTGAGGGCGTACTGCAGCGCAATGCCGATCCACGAGGCCGTGGCGTACTGCACCAACTGGGCCAGCAAATGGCGTTTGGAAATGGCGTCTTCACGCTGGCTGGAGGTGGCGTGTTGGCGGTCTGACCAGGTCCACAGGCGGTTCCAGGTGAAGTTGTTGATGGTGGCCAGCCCAATGGCCAGCGCCAGCGAGATATAAGGCTTGCTGCCTGGCGGCTCGAAGGCGTTAAATAGAAATTCATGCGCCGTGTAGAGCACTGCCAGATTGATCACCGTGCCGCTGGCACCGACCAGCCCGAAGCGCACGTAGCGAAAGCCGTGCAGCCAGTCGATCAAACGCCACAGGCGTTCTTGCAATGAGGCTGGTTTGGGTGAACTCATGACAGCGCAGGGCGGGTGTCTTGTAACGCACTCAGGGCTTGCAACGCATCTTCCAGCACCGGGTCGGGCGCAATGCGCTTAAGGCATTGGTTGTCACCGTCGCAAAACGTCAGGCGATGGTTGTAGGCGGACAGGCAGGGTGAACAAGCAATGCCGGACTCATAGACGCGTGCGCGCGGTCCCATGGTCCCTGGCAGTGGACCGTAAAGCTTGCCGGTCTCCGGCCCGAAAAACACCAGGGTGTGAATCGGCGTCAGGCTGGCAAAGTGGCCGGGGCCACCATCGTTGGTGAGCAGCAAATCGCAGGCATGAAACAGCATGAGCAGCTCGCGGATGCTGCGCGTGTAGCCGGTCAGATCCACACACAGCGGGCTTTGCGCACGGGTCTGCAAATTTTTCGCCAGCGCCGCGTCACTGCGCAAGCCAATCAGGCCGACCGCATGACCAGCCTCAACTAGGCCACGCGCCACACGGGCGTAGTGCTCCACTGGCCAAGCACGCTCGGGCAGGATGCCGCCGCCTGCGTACATCAACACCACCTTGCGCCCGGTCAATGTGGGGTGGTCACCGAGCATCTTGGCGCGGTAGGTCGCCAGTTCTGCGGCATCAAAGGGCACGGACAGGCCGGTTTGTACCGGCAGCTCACGAATGGTCGCGGCCTTGTTGCGCGGCGTGCTGTCACTGCCCAGCGCATCAACCAGCGAAAGAAACTGCTTGCTGATGTGCTGATACGGGTTGTAGGGAATGGCGCGGTTGATGAAGCTGCCCCGGTACAGGCCTTCTTGCGTGTGCGGCGTGAAGCCCGCGCGCAACGGCGCACCGGTCATGTAGGACAGCAGGCTGCTGATGCGCGAGAACAACTCGCAGTCGATCACCACGTCCAGGGGCAAGCGGCGCATCGCCAAGCTCACGCGCCAGATGTCGCGTAGCAGGCTCAGGCCCGAGCTGTCATCCAGCGCGTGCAGGTGTTCGCGCTGGGCCAGACCCAGCAGGATGGAGACCTCCTGGTTTTTTTTGAGCTGCAGCACATGCACCGTAGCACCGGGGTAACGCTGGCGCAGCGCCGCAAACATGGGGCCGGCCAGCACGATGCTGCCCATCTCGGACAGCAAGATGACCAGAATGTGGCGTGGCTCGGGATGATCTCCAACCGGCGCTTGGCGCGTGCCCAAGAGGCGCGCCCAAACCGACACAGCGCCGCACAGAAGCTGGCCAACCCAGCGATCAATCCAGCGTTGTGTTTGTAACTTCATAAAGGCATCTTAATCAGTTACAAACCCGCTGCGGCCTTCAGGAACTGGGCTTTATCTGTGCGTTCCCAAGTGAACTCCGGCTCTTCGCGGCCGAAGTGGCCGTAGGCGGCGGTCTTTTCGTAGATCGGGCGCAGCAAGTCCAGCATCTGGATGATGCCTTTGGGGCGCAGGTCGAAGTGTTCGTTAATCAGCGCGGCGATTTTTTCGTCCGAGATCACGCCGGTGCCTTGCGTGTTGACCGTGATGTTCATGGGGCGCGCCACACCAATCGCGTAGGCCACCTGAATCTCACACTTGGATGCCAAGCCCGCAGCCACGATGTTCTTGGCCACGTAGCGCGCGGCGTAAGCGGCCGAGCGGTCCACCTTGCTCGGGTCTTTGCCCGAGAACGCGCCACCACCGTGCGGGCAAGCGCCGCCGTAGGTGTCCACAATGATCTTGCGCCCGGTCAGGCCGCAATCGCCCTGCGGGCCACCAATGACGAAGCGGCCTGTGGGGTTGATTAAATATTTGGTGTCTTTGAGCCATTCTTTGGGCAGCACGGGTTTGATGATGTCTTCGATCACCGCCTCAATAAAGGCGGGCTTCATCTTGCTGCCGTCGCTCATCTCGGGCGAATGCTGGCTGGACAGTACCACGGTGTCGATGGAGTGGGGTTTGCCATCGACATAACGCATGGTGACCTGACTTTTCGCATCCGGGCGCAGGAAGGGCAAGCGTCCATCTTTGCGCAATTGTGCTTGACGCTCCACCAGACGGTGCGCGTAATAGATCGGTGCGGGCATCAGCTCAGGCGTCTCGTTGCAGGCGTAGCCGAACATCAGGCCCTGGTCGCCCGCGCCGATGTTGAGGTGGTCGTCTGACGCATGGTCAACGCCCTGGGCGATGTCGTTGCTCTGCTTGTCGTAGCAGACCATGACGGCACAACCCTTGTAGTCGATGCCGTACTCGGTGTTGTCGTAGCCGATGCGCTTGATGGTGTCGCGTGCGACCTGGATGTAGTCCACATGCGCGTTGGTGGTGATCTCACCGGCCAGCACCACCAGCCCGGTGTTGGTCAGGGTCTCGGCTGCCACGCGTGAGCGCGGGTCTTGTTTGAAGATTGCATCCAGGATCGCATCTGAAATTTGGTCAGCCACCTTGTCGGGGTGACCTTCAGAGACGGATTCGGATGTAAAGAGGTAGTCGTTCGCCATTTTTTAAGCTCCAATAAACAGGTTAAAAACGCGTTGCTTGGGCTTGGAAGCTTCGGCGAACGCTTTAGCAGATTTGTCATTATTGACAAGGCACAATCACCACACTTCCATGCGGCGTCTGTGTGTCGCCCTGCAAGTAGTTCGATAACTCAGCGACCAGCTAATTTTATCCCAGTCACGATGACCCTGTTACGCCTCTTGTCCGCTTTGCCACTGTGGCTGCTGCATAGCATGGGCTGGGTGCTGGGCTGGCTGGTGTTTGCCTTCTCGGCGGTCTATCGCCAGCGCTTTATCGCCAACGCCAAACAGGCGGGCCTGGGCTGGCGTCAGTGGGTGGTGGCGGTCGGGCAAGCGGGACGAGGCATGGCCGAGTTGCCGCGCATGTGGTTTGGCGCGCCCGTGGCCCTGGAGTGGTCGGGTCTGGCCTGTGTCGAGGCGGCCTATGCGCAGGGCCGTGGCGTTGTATTTCTGACGCCCCACATGGGGTGCTTTGAGGCCACAGCGCAAGGCATTGCCGAGCGCTTTGGGGCTGAGTATGGCGCGTTGACGGTGCTGTACCGCCCAGCCCGCCAGCCCTGGCTGGCCCAGATCATGGAGCATGCCCGCCAGCGCCCTGGGCTGGAGACGGCCCCCACCACACTGGCCGGGGTGCGCCAGATGATCAAAGCCCTGCGCACAGGCCATGCCGTGGGCTTGTTGCCCGACCAAGTGCCGCCTGAGGGCATGGGGCAATGGGTGCCGTTTTTTGGGAAAGAGGCCTACACCATGACGCTGGGGGCAAGGTTGGCCTTGCAAACCAAAGCCGCCACCGTGTTGACTTGGGGCGAGCGCTTGTCTTGGGGGCGCGGGTTTCGTTTGCACTTCAGCGAACTCTCGCAACCGTTGTCGGACGATTTGGATGTGGCCGTGGTGCAGATCAACGAAGCCATGGAACGCGTGATCCGCCAGTGCCCGCAGCAGTACCTGTGGGGTTATGAACGCTACAAACAGCCGCGACAACAGCCCACAGGCGGGGGCGAGTGATGCAGCACCCCGGCCTTGTTTTCATGCGCTTGATTGCGCCCCTGCCTTTGAGCTGGGTGCGCGCCTTGGGTGCCGGCCTGGGGCTTGTGCTGTACGTGCTGGTGGCACGCCGGCGCAAGATCGTGATGGCCAACCTGGCGGCCTGTTTCCCGCAGCGCTCGCTGCAAGAGCGGCGGCAGTGGACGCGCCAGGTTTTTGTTTATTTTGTGCAAGCCTGGTTTGACCGGGCCTGGCTCTGGCATGGCCAGACTGAGACAGTGCGCCAGCGCCTCAAGCTCACCGGTGCCGTGCACGAGTTAGCAGGCCGCGAGCCCACCGTTATTTTCGCGCCGCATTTTTTTGGATTGGATGCGGCAGGGACGGCTCTGAATCAGCAGGTAGATCGCCCCATGACCAGCATCTACTCACCCCAGTCCAATCCGGCGGTGGACGCGTGGATCCATGCGGGTCGCAGGCGCTTTGGTCATCTGCGTTTGTTTTACCGGCACGAGGGGGTCAAGCCCATCATTTCGGCGTTGCGTGCCGGAGAGCTCTTGTACCTCTTGGCCGACATGAACTTTGACCCCAGTGAATCGGTCTTTGTCCCCTTTTATGGTGTCACGTCGGCCACCGTGCCTTCGCTGTCGCGCTTTGCGAAGCTAGGCCGCGCCAAGGTGGTGCCAGTGACCGCGCGCATGACGGCCACGGGCTACGACATCGAAGTCCATCCAGCCTGGCCTGATTTCCCATCCGGCGATCTGGTGGCCGACACCGCTTTCATGAACCGTTGGTTGGAGAGCGTCATCGACACCATGCCGTCTCAGTACTACTGGGTGCACCGGCGTTTTAAGGACAGGCCGGAAGGCGCGCCCCCGATTTACGGAGTAAATTAAGCATCAACCCGGCTTAGGCTTCTTTATTGACTAGCGTTAGTAGCTACTATTTTGATAGCAAAAATGTCTGCAAGGTGTCGATTACAAATTTTGGCTTTTCATGCACGATCCAGTGAGTGGCATCCATTACGGTTTGGAGCGTGAGCTGCGGGATGTACTCGTCCAATCCGTCGATCAACTCAGGTGGCAGGGCCGTGTCCCCCATGCCCCAGAGCACCAACGTGGGCTGGCTGATGGTGAGCATGGCGTGCGGCAGCGCGATGGCGCTGGCCGCAGGGTCTTCGGGGCGCGGCGGGCGCAGGGGTGAGGCGCGGTAATAGTTGCATCCGCCCGTCAAGCCGAAGTTCCAGACCTCCCGGTAGCGGGCTTTGAGCGCATCGCTCAACCAGCCAAAACCCTCAACGCTTGCGCCCATGCTGGTGAAAAATTCCCACAGCCGTCGGTAGTCGTCCTGCGCCAGCAGCGCTTCGGCGTCGGGCCGGATCAGGAAGTTCATGTAGTCGCTGGCGGCTTGCTGCTTAGGGCTGTTTTTGAGCTCTCGCAGAAAAGTGCCGGGGTGGGGCGAATTGATGATGGCCAGTTTGGCCAGCAACCGAGGCAGCTGGTTCGCCAGGTTCCAAGCCACGGCACCTCCCCAGTCATGGGCCACCAGTCCCGCAAGTTGCCCGCCCTGATCCTTGGCTTCGATGGCAATCAGCGCGGCGATGTCTTGCATCAAAAATTTCGCGCGGTAGGCGCTCGCCTCTGCGGGGCTGCTGGAGCGCTCAAAACCGCGCAGGTTGGGTGCGATGCAGCGGTAGCCGCCGTTCTCGGGCCGGGCAAAGTGCGCAAGCAACGCATCCCAAATAAACGCTGCCTCTGGGAAGCCGTGTAAAAACATCAGCACCGGGCGACCCCGCTCTCCTGATGCGCGGCAGCTCAGGGTGATGCCGTGGGGCAGGGGCTGGAGCCAGCTGTCGATCACGGGGTGGGTGGTGGGCTGTCCGGGTGCGCCCATTGCCACAGCACTTGGGCCACGTCTTCAATGCCGATGCGCTTGGGCGCGGAGAAAAGCCGAACCTCTCCGCCACCGGCTTGCAGTTGCATGATGGAGACGGCCTTGGCCCCTTCACTGCGGGTGAGCTTGTCGGCCTTGGTCAGCACCACCAAAAACTTCAACCCGGCTTCCACGCGGGGTCGGATGATGTCGAGCAGGATCTCGTCCAGCTCGGTCAGCCCATGGCGCGGGTCGCACATCAGCACAATGCCTTTGAGGTTTTCGCGTGTGACCAGGTAGTTGGCCATGACCTGTTGCCAGCGAATTTTGTCGGCCTTGGGTACGGCGGCGTAGCCGTAGCCCGGCAGGTCGGTCAGCACGGCGTCGGTTACGCCTTGTTTGCCCAGAGAAAACAGGTTGATGTGCTGAGTGCGACCAGGTTTTTTGGAGGCAAACGCCAGTTGTTTTTGCTGCGTCAGGGTGTTGATGCAGGTGGACTTGCCTGCATTGGAGCGGCCTACAAAGGCGATTTCCGGCACGTCCAGCGGGGGTAAAAAGTGAAGCTGGGGTGCTGTGGTCAGAAACTTGGCGGTGTGCAGCCAGCCCATGGCGACGACCGCTGCCGATTTTTCTGTCGAAGGGGTGGCGGGGTTCGCGGTGAGAGGCTTGGGCGTCTTGGAGGGGGTAGTCATTGATGCCATTGTAGAATCTTATGGTTTTGCTCAACCGATAACTTCCCATTCGAACCATGAAATTGCTTGCTCACCTGTTGACGGCTGCCCTGCTGGCGGTACCTGCTTTTGCCAATGCCGCAGAAGATGCCCACGCCAAAGCGGCATCGCCTGAGGCCAAAGTCGCCAAGCCTGATCTGGCTGCGGGCTCGACCAAGTTTGCAGCGGTGTGTGTGGCCTGCCACGCCGCTGATGGCAACTCCACCATCACGGTCAACCCCAAGCTGGCCCAGCAACACCCCGAGTACCTGGTCGCCCAGTTGGAAGCCTTCAAATCCGGCAAACGCGCTAACCCTGTGATGCAGGGTTTTGCCTCGGCTCTGAGCGACGCGGACATGAAGGACATCGCTTATTGGCTGGCATCGCAAAAAGCCAAGCCTGGTTTTGCCAAGGACAAAGAGTTGGTCGCCCTGGGTGAGCGCATCTACCGTGGTGGCATTGCGGATCGCCAAGTGCCCGCCTGCGCAGGTTGCCATAGCCCCAACGGCGCGGGCATCCCCTCGCAGTACCCTCGCCTGGGCGGCCAGCACGCCGACTACACGGCGGTCCAGTTGACGGCTTTCCGTGACGGCACGCGCAAAAACAGCCTGCCCATGACCCAGGTGGCAGCCAAACTGAATGACCGTGAAATCAAGGCCGTGGCCGACTACATTGCCGGTCAGCGTTAAATTAACGGAACCTGCGCCGCGTTTCGCCCCCTGCGGGCCGCCGTGGAGTTGTTGTCGTCGATGCGGTTTTCCATCTCACTGCTGACGCTGATTGGCATCATCTCCATCATCGGCACGGTGGCGTCCTGGTGGATTTTTGCCGGTTTGGGCGTAACGACGCTTGCCTTTATCGGCGTCAACATGTTCCTCGGCGGCCGGAACAGTTACGGCACCTTGTAAGAAATGAGGTCGTCCAAAGACTAACCCTTAGCCAACACGGATTCAAGGACTGCATCATGCTCATCAAAACCAACGACAGTGGCTTCATTCATCCCGTTTCCAGCGAAATCACGTCGCCATCGGCTTACCAGTCGCGCCGGGAACTGCTGCGGTTGATGGCTACAGGTGCAGCAGGGGCTGCTCTGGCCACTTGGGCAGGGCGTGAGGCTATGGCGCAAGGGGCAGTACCCCGGCCCGGAAAACTGCAAAGCCTCAGCGCCACACCCTCAGCCTTGAGCGGTGCCATGGCCAGCGACAAGCTCACCAGCTACGCAGACGCGACCAGCTACAACAACTTCTACGAATTCGGCACCGACAAGGCCGATCCGGCTCACAATGCGCACACCCTGGTCACTTCACCGTGGACGGTGGAGATTGAGGGTCTGGTGAAGAAGCCCGGCAAATGGGCGCTGGAAGACCTGCTCAAACTCAGCGCGCAAGAAGAACGCATTTACCGCATGCGCTGTGTCGAGGGTTGGTCTATGGTGCTGCCTTGGGTCGGTTACTCGCTGGCTGAACTCATCAAACGTGTGGAGCCCTTGGGTGGCGCCAAATACGTCGAATTCGTCACCCTGGCAGATAAAAAAACCATGCCCTATGTGGGGTCGCGCGTGCTCGACTGGCCGTATGTGGAGGGACTGCGTATGGACGAGGCCATGAATCCTCTCACGCTGTTGACTTTCGGCATGTACGGCGAAGTTTTGCCCAAGCAAAACGGCGCGCCGGTACGTTTGGTGACGCCCTGGAAGTACGGCTTTAAAAGCGCCAAGAGCATCGTCAAAATCCGCTTTACCGAGACCCAGCCGGGCACGGCCTGGAACAAGGCGGCGCGCAATGAATACGGTTTTTTCTCCAACGTCAATCCCAATGTAGATCACCCGCGCTGGAGCCAGGCCTCAGAGCGCCGCATTGGCGAAGACGGGCTGTTCGCCAAGAAGCGCAAGACCCTGATGTTCAACGGCTATGAGGCGCAGGTGGCGCAGATGTATGCCGGCATGGATCTCAAAAAGTTTTATTGAATGTGGCTACTGCGAAGCGGTGAGGCGTGGTCGCGCAGCTTATGAACAAACTACTTCTCCATTCTGCTGCCAAACCGCTTGCGTTCGTGCTGGCCTTGCTGCCCTTCGTCTGGCTGGTCTATGCCGCGTACAGCGATCAGCTCGGGGCCAATCCGGCCGAGGCACTGGAGCGCTCTTTGGGCGATTGGACTTTGCGGTTCTTGTGTCTGGTCTTGGCGGTGACGCCGCTGCGCGTGATCTTCAAGCTCCCAGCCCTGGCGCGCCTGCGCCGCATGCTGGGTTTGTTCGTCTATTTTTATGTGACGCTGCACCTGCTGGCCTACGCCTGGTTTGACATGGGCTTTGAGGTGGCCGACATCGCCAAGGACATTGCCAAGCGGCCCTTCATTCTGGTCGGCTTTACCGCCTTTGTCTTGCTGACGCCCTTGGCCGCAACGTCTTTCAACCGGGCCATCAAGGCGCTGGGTGCGCGGCGCTGGCAAGTCTTGCACAAACTGGTGTACGTCGTGGCCGGACTGGGTGTGCTGCATTTTTTCTGGATGCGCGCGGGGAAAAACAACTTCGCCGAGGTGGGGGTCTATGCCGCCATTTTGGGCACGCTGCTGGGCTGGCGATTGGTCAAGCACCTACAAGAGGTTGCGCATCGCCCGCGCGGTCTCCAGCAGAACGGGTAGCACGCGCTTAACGGCGTCTTCGCTGCTCTCTTGCCCCATCGGCATGGACACGTTGAGCCCGCCCAGCAGCGTGCCGTGGCGGTCTTGCAGGGGAACCGCCAAGCCCCGAAAACCCAGCTCCAATTGCTGCTCCGAGATGGCCCAGCCTTGGGCACGGATGCGTGCGAACTCGGCTTGCAAGCGCTCCTTGCTCGTGATGGTGTGCGGGGTATAGGCGCGCAGGGTCGCACTCTCTAGCCAGTGGGTACAGGCTTCGGGCGTACGCATGGCCAGCATCAGCAGGCCCGCCGCAGTGACTTGCGCCGGGGCGCGCGAGCCCAGCACAAAGCCCGTGTTGAAGCTTCGGTTGACGCCGTTGCGGGCGATGTAAACCGTCTCATCACCGTCGAGCACGCTCAAGTAGGCCACTTCATTGGTGCCCGCTGTGATGCGCTGCAAATAGGGCTGTACCGTGCGCGGCAGGCGGGCCGATTCCAGGTAGCTTTGTCCCAGGCGCAGCACGCGCGGGGTCAGCCAAAACAATTTGCCGTCACTGGCCACAAACCCCAGATGCACCAGGGTGAGCAGGTAGCGCCGCGCGGCGGTGCGGGTGATGCCGCAGCGCTGACCAGCCTGGCTGGCCGTCTGGCGCGGGTTGGCGTCGTCAAATGATTCGATGATGGACAGGCCCTTTTCCAGACCGGCAATCCAGTCGCGTTTGTCCAGAGTTTGGGGCGTGGCTAAATCCATGGTGGTGGCAGCGGGTTTTGGGGTATTGAGGATTCAGGGGAAACCCTAGTTTTGTTCGATTATCGGACTTTTATGTTCGTTAATCGTACATTTCGCATTCAAAAGCCTTAGTCGATCAGCGATGAACTGGCTAAAGTTCAGGGTTCCCATCCGGCCACAGGCGTTGTGAGTGGCCCCAACTTCACACCAGGACTCTTCATGAACAAACGTTTTGCTCTCAAATTGGTAGCTGCTTGTGCTCTGTCTATGGTCGCTTCAGCCTCTTTTTCCCAAGAAGTCATCAAGATTTCCAACATCGTGGAGCTCTCAGGGGCTGGGGCTTCTGCGGGCACCAATTTCAAGAACGGTGTGGAATTGGCCGTCAAGGAGATCAACGCGACGGGCGGCATCCTAGGCAAGAAACTCCAGAGCACCACGTCCGACACGCAAACCAACCCCGGCGTAGCCAAAGGTTTGACGCAAAAAGCGGTGGACGACGGCGTGTTTGCCATCTACGGCCCGGTGTTCTCGGGCTCCATCATGGTCAGCATGGCCGAAAGCCGCAAGGCCGAGATCCCCAACTTCACGGGCGGCGAGGCGGCCAGCATCACCCTGCAGGGCAACCCCTACATCTTTCGCACCAGCTTCACGCAGGCCACCGCCATGCCCAAAGTGGCGCGCTACATCAGCGACACCGCCAAGCTCAAAACCATCGCCATCATTTACGTCAACAACGACTTTGGCAAGGGCGGGCTGGACATGATCAAAAAGGCGCTGGACAAGTCGCCCACCAAGGTTGTGGCCGAAATCTCCACCGATGCCGGCCAGGTTGACTTTTCAGCCGCTGTACTCAAGGCCAAGCAGAGCAATGCGGATGGCGTGTTTGCCTACTCCAACGAAGAAGAATCCGCCCGCATCCTGCGCGAGCTGCGCAAGCAGGGCTGGACCAAGCCGATCATTGGCGAGACGACGCTGACCGGGCAGAAGGTGATCGAGCTGGCTGGAGAAGCCGCGAATGGTGCTGTGGCGCATGTGGGGTTGACGGTCGATGCGCCCCTGCCGGCCATCCGCGCCTTTCGCGCCAAGTTTGAGAAAGAGTACAAATACATTTCCGACCACAACGGCATGAAAGGCTATTCGGGCATCTACATCCTGAAAGCCGCGATTGACAAAGT
>JANPNG010000003.1:0-5312 GCA_031427355.1 Hylemonella sp. | reverse complement strand
CCTACATCATTTTGTTTTTGCCCATGGTCATCATTCTGGCGCTCAGGCCGCGTGGCTTGTTTGGAAGGATCACCGCGTGAAGCGTCTCGCCTGTGTCGCTTTGCTGGCTCTGTTGTTGAGTTTGCCCTGGTGGGTCGGTGGTGTTTACTACGTCAACTTGGCCAGTCAAATCTTGATTGCCGCCTTGTTTGCCATGAGTCTGAACCTGCTGGTCGGCTACGCCGGCTTGACCTCGCTCGGGCACGCGGGCTACCTGGGGCTTTCTGCCTATACCTGCGGCTGGCTCATGGTCAACCTGGGCTGGGGTCATCTGGCCTCGGCCGGTGCGGCACTGGCCGGGTCGGTGGTGATGGCCGCGCTCTTTGGCTTGATTGCATTGCGCGCCACCGGCATTAGTTTCTTGATGATCACGCTGGCGTTGGGGCAAATTCTGTGGGGCTTGGCCTACCGCTGGACCAGCGTCACGGGCGGCGACAACGGTATTTCCGGGCTGACGCGGCCCAGCCCCTTTGGTCTAGACTTGGGAGAGGCCAACACTTTTTACTTCTTCACGCTGCTGGTGTTTGTCATGGTGGGAGGGGTGATGGCGATCTGGGTGGGTTCACCGTTTGGTGCCAGCATTCGCGGCACCAAAGACCAGCCCCGACGCATGAGCGCACTGGGCTACAACGTTTGGTTGATCCGTTGGATCACCTTCATCGTGAGTGGCTTCTTCGGTGCCGTGGCCGGTTTGATGTACGTTTACTACCACCAGTTCATCAGCCCGCACAGCCTGTCGCTGGCCAACTCGGCGGAGATGTTGTTGATGGTGATTGCTGGGGGCGCGGGCACGCTCAGCGGCCCCATCGTTGGCGCGGCGCTGGTGGTCTTGTTGAAAAACGTGGCCAGTGCTTACCTTGACCGCTGGGTCACTTTGCTGGGCCTTGTCTTCATCTTCATCGTGATGTTTGTGCCGGGCGGCATCGTGGCCGGGCTGGGCCGCTGGGCCAAGGCGTTGAACTTGAAACCGGTCGCCTCGACGACCCGCACCAAGCCAGCGGAGGACGCGCCGTGACGCCGATTCTTGAAGTCTGCGACCTGTGCAAGTCCTTTGGTGGATTGCAGGTCACGCGTTCGGTGAATTTGCAAATTGCGCAAGGCGAACGCCATCTTTTGATCGGCCCCAACGGTGCGGGCAAGACCACGCTGTTCAATCTGATTACGGGCGACCTTTCGTCTAACTCGGGTCATATTGCGCTGATGGGGAAAACGGTGACCCATGCTTCAACGGCGGCCAGGGCGCAACTCGGGCTGGCACGCACCTTTCAAATCGTGACCCTGTTTGGCCACGACACGCTCTTGCACAACATCAAGCTGGCGTTGCTGGGCAAGTCGGCCATGCGCTGGCGTCACTGGGGGGCGTTTGGGCAAGACCAGGCCTTGTCCCGCCGTGCGCTGGAGGTGTTGGACTCGGTTGGCCTCTCAGACAAAGCCCAACTGCCGCTGGAGCAAACCTCTTATGGCGAGAAGCGCCGACTTGAAATTGCCATGGCCTTGGCACAAGGTCCGCGCGTCTTGCTGCTGGATGAGCCCTTGGCCGGGCTGTCCGCCGAAGAGCGTGAAACCATCACCGCCTTGCTGGGCCGGATTGACAAAAACATCACCATCCTGATGATCGAGCACGACATGGAAATCGCCTTGGCCTTTGCCGACCGCATCACCCTACTGCACTATGGCGAGGTGATCACGGCGGGCACGCGTCAAGAGGTGGTGGACGATCCGCGCACCCGGGAGATTTACCTTGGCTCGTGATCTGTTGACGCTGGACAAGATCAACGCTTTTTATGGCGACAGCCATGTGCTGCACGACCTCAGCTTGACGCTGCAAGAGGGTCGATTGCTCGCCCTGCTGGGCCGCAACGGCGCGGGCAAGTCCACCTGCATCAGCTCAATCATTGGCTTTCTGCCGGTGCGCAGCGGGTCTATCCAACTCAACGGACTGGCCATTGAAAAACTGTCGCCCGAGGCGATTTGCCGTGCCGGTATCGGCTTGGTGCCCCAAGGCCGACGCATTTTTGGCAGCCTCAGCGTGAAAGAAAATTTAGATGTGGCGGCACGCCCCGCTGCGGCGTCCAGCCAGCGGCACTGGGCGCGCGGCGATGTGTATGAGATTTTCCCCCGCCTGAAAGAACGACAAAACCAGATCGCCAGCAGCCTGTCCGGCGGCGAACAACAAATGCTGGCGATTGGCCGCGCCTTGATGACCAACCCCAAAGTGCTGCTGATGGATGAGCCGTCTGAAGGCCTGGCACCGCAGATCGTGCGCGAAGTCGGCCAAGTGCTCAGCACGCTCAAGACCCATATCTCGATTGTGTTGGTCGAGCAAAACCTGGGCCTGGCGATGAAGGTGGCCGACGATGTCGTGCTGCTCAATACCGGGCGCGTGGTTTTTTCGGGCACGCGCGAAAGCTTTCAGGCTCAGCAGGCTAATCTGCACGCCCACCTCGGGGTAGAGTAGTCGATTTCAAAATCACTGTAGGAGAGACTATGCGCGTAGGACTGGCAGGCACCGGAAAAATGGGCCGCGTGATCGCCCTGCGATTGCACGCCTTGGGTCATCAGGTCACAGTCTGGAACCGCTCGCCTGAGCGGGCGCAAGCCCTGTTGGATGCGGGCCTGACGTGGGCCGAATCACCCCAGGCGCTGGCCGCTGCGTCAGACCTCATCATCTCCCTGCTCACCAACGAACAAGCGCTGGACGATGTGTACCTGGGTGCGGATGGTTTGTGGTCGGGCGCGGTTGCCGACAAAGTTTTCATCGACATGAGCACCGTTAAACCGGCCAAGCAACAGACCATGGGAGAGCGCGCCGCTGCTGTGAAGGCGGCTTACCTCGAATGCCCCGTCAGCGGCAGCGTGGGGCCCGCCAAAGAGGGCAAGCTGATCGGCTTTGTGGGTGGCGATGCGGCGCTCTTGCCGCGCGTTCACCCCCTGCTGGATCAGCTCTGCAAACGGGTCGAGTACGTGGGGCCGTTGGGCGCGGGTGCCACCATGAAGCTGGCGGTGAACCTGCCCTTGATGGTGTACTGGCAGACCTTGGGCGAAGCCCTGTCACTGATTGAGCCTTTGCACTTAGACCCGCAGCGCGTGGTGGACATTTTTTCGGAATCTTCGGGTGGCCCCAATATGCTCAAGGTGCGCGGCGGCATGATCGCCCAGGCCTTGGCGGGCACGCCCAGTGAGCTGGTGACCGTCAATCTAGCCACCATGCGCAAAGACGTGCGCACTATGGTGGAACAGGCCGCACTGCAAGGCCGTCAAGTGCCCTTAACGGCCATCACGCTGAATAAGCTCGATCAAGCGGCTGCCAGTGGTCTGGATGCCGCCGACTGCACGCAGTTTCCGGTGTGGTGGTTGAAGGCGCAGTCCTAGCCGCCTTTATTCGAGTTTCATCTCGCTGATGACGGCGCGAAACTGATCCATCTGCCGCTTCAACATCGCGTCTTGCTCAGCCGGGCTTGAGCCCACGGGCTCGGCACCCAAATCAACCAAGCGCTTCATGACTTCAGGGTGGCGCACCGCTGCCGCGATTTCACGTTGCAACCGGGCCACGATGTCCTTGGGTGTTTTGGCCGGCACGAAGACGCCATTCCAGCCCTCCAGCTCCAGCCCTGGGTAGCCTTGCTCGCGCACCGTGGGCACGTCAGGCAGGCCGGCGATGCGGGTGGAGGCGGTGGTGGCCAACGCACGCAAGGTGCCCGCACGAATCTCGGCCAGTGAAGACGAGAGCTGATCGCCCCCAAACTGGATGCGCCCGGTCAACAGCTCTTGCTTCAGAGGTGCTGCGCCACGGAAGGGAATGTGCTCCATCGCCACTTTGGCATCGCGCTTGAAGGCCTCGCCCAGCACATGCACGGCCGAGCCAGGACCAGTGGAGCCGTAGTTGTATTTCAGATTTTTGTCCTTGAGCAGCGCCGCCAGTTCACGCAAATCCTTGGCCGGCACGCCGGGGTAGGCCGTCAACACAAAGGGCACATATACCGCGATGGAGACACCCGCAAAATCAGTCTCCGCATTGAAGGGCGAACGCCCCGCCAGGGCCTGCGCCACAGACGACAGCGGAAAACTGATGTTGTGCATCAAAAGCGTGTAGCCGTCTGCGGGGGACTTGGCCACCAGATCGGCCCCAATCGCACCGCCCGCGCCGCCCCGGTTGTCCACCACCACCGGCTGGCCCATGGTCTCGCTCATGCGCTGGGCCACGATACGTGCCACGATATCGGTGGTGCCACCTGCGGGGAAGGGCACAATCATCTTGATCGGCTTGCTGGGGTAGGTCTGGGCCTGTGCGCTCAGACACAGCGCCAAGCCCGTGACAACGGGCAGGATCCATTTTTTGAAACGGCGATGGAAGATGGGCATGGGGTTTCCTTTGAGTTGGACGCGAATGAGAGCAAGCAAGAGCGCGTTTATTCTGAGGGGAGTCCTGTTGCCAAGTCAATCAGAGCTTGCCCGCATGGGTGCCTCGATTGCAGGCTCAGCGCTCCTTGAATGAATCACAATGACCTCCAATCGAATACGGGAGACCCATGGATCGAACCGAACGCTTCTACAAAATTGAAAAGCTGTTGCGCCAACACACCACCGTCAGCTTTTCCGATTTGCAAGCCGCGCTTGAAGTCTCTCGCGCCACGCTCAAGCGCGATCTGGATTACCTGCGTACCCGTCTGAATGCGCCGATTGAGTGGAGCCGAGCGGCAGGGGGCTACCAGTTCACAACCCACGCTCACCCAGAACGCGCGTCGCATGAACTGCCGGGCTTGTGGTTCTCTGCCACGGAAATTCATGCCTTGCTGACCATGCAGCACCTGTTGACCCATCTGGATGCCGGTGGCCTGCTCACCCACCACATAGCGCCACTAATGGGTCGGCTCAACGCCTTGTTGGGTGGGGCCGATCAAGAAGCCGCGCAAGTGCGCCGCCGTGTACGCATCATTGGTCTGGCGCAGCGGGCTGTGCAGCCTCAGCATTTTCAACGCGTAGGCACAGCCCTGGTACAGCGCAAACGTCTGGCGCTCACCTATGTGGCACGCGGCACAGGCGAGACGACCGCGCGTGAAGTCTCACCGCTGCGTTTGGTGCATTACCGTGACAACTGGTATCTGGACGCGTGGTGTCACCTGCGGCGTGGCCTGCGCAACTTTGCCGTCGATGCCATTACCGATGCGCAACTGCTCGACACTCCAGCCAAGGAAGTGAGCGACGCCAAACTCGACGCCCTGTTTGGCCCCAGCTACGGCATTTTCTCGGGCAAGCGCATCCGCTGGGCGCGC
>JANPNG010000002.1:0-9260 GCA_031427355.1 Hylemonella sp. | reverse complement strand
GCGCGCACCCATCACCCCCGCCCCCAAGGCTGCGCCTTGCACCATGCGCCAGCCGATGAAGAAGTCTATGGATGACGCCAGCGCGCAGCCTGCGCTGGCCAGCACGTAGGCCCCCAGGCCCCACAACAAAATGGGGCGGCGACCAAAGCGGTCAGACAAGGGGCCCCACACCAGTTGCGAGCAACCAAAGGCCAGCAGCAGCGCGGTCAGAGTCAGCTGTGCCTGCCCCATGGATGCCCCCAGGCTCTCGGTGATCGTGGGCAGCGCAGGCAGGTACAGATCGGTGGTGACGCTTTGCAGGCCCAGCAGCAGGGACAGGGTGACGACGATCAAGGCGGGGGAGGTGACGGGGGTGACGGTTGGCACCGGGGGAGACGGCATGGGCATGGGATCGAGGGTAGCAGAACGCGAAAACATGACGGCTTGGATGTGACGGGTGCGCGGTGCAAATAACCTTGTCTTTTTAGATTGACGAACTAAACTAGTAAACGAGATTTAGAACATTTTCTGAACGCACTGTTCAGTGCGTCTGGTCTTGTTCGATTCAGTTGGAAAAGCAAGGGAGATGAGCGATGAGTCCCCTGGGAATAAGTCGTGCCGATCTGCATGGCGCTATGGAAGCGTCATTGCGGAGCATGACGACAACCATCGCACCTCTTTTACTTTTTATGGGCATGCTTGGCCCGCAGGCCATGGCGGCAGGATTTTGGGCCACGGTGATCACGGCCACCTTGGTGCCCGCCGTGCACCTGCTGTTCAAGCGTCACTATGTTGTGATTCCAGGCGCACGCATGGCCTCTTTGGCGACCTACCTTGGGCTCGTGATTGCGTTGACTGGCGCTGCGGGTGATGCGGTGGGCAATGCTCAAGGTGTCAATCTGTCGGCCGAGCAGTTGCGCGTTGGTTTGGCCGCTGGCAGCCTCATGTTCATGGTGGCCAGCGGCTTGGTATGGCTTTGCGGGCTACTTCAATTCGGCAACCTTTTCAAAATGATCCCGATGCCTGTCACGGCAGGTATCAGCAACGGCACAGCTTTACTTCTGTTGACGCTTGGGATTCAAAGGATAACGGATAGCAGCATGATGGCCGCTTTCACGGCCATCGGGATGGTGGCCTGTTTCTACATCTGGCCCCGCTTACAGGTGTCATCGAAAATTCTCGCGCGCATACCGGCGGTTGTGGGTGCGCTGTCAGTGGGTTTACTCCTCTCTCTTGTACTGGTGCCCCCATTTCAATATTCAGCACCGTGGGCCACGCCGGATGGGGCCTGGATATCGATGCGGCTGTGGCCTGAGCTGCCACAGAGTGGCCTCATGCGCATGCTAAAAATCGGGTTGCCCAGCGTCATGACCCTGGCGTTGGTGATGATTTTGGAGACCTTTACGGCTGCCCAGACGATGGAGCTGCGTTTTGGCGTTCGCATTAACCCCGACCATGAGTTGATGGTGTTGGGCGGCTCCAACATGGTCAGTGCCTTGATGGGGGGCGTGCCCTGTACCGGGCACAATTCCCGCAGCATTTCCAGCTGGCTGGCCGGAGGGCGTGGCATGCATGTTGCGTTGGTCGGTTTGGTGATGACGGGCCTGCTGCTGCTGACGCTGGGCTCATGGCTTTTGATTTTGCCTGCGGGCATGGTGGCGGGACTGCTGTTTCTGCAATGCCTTCTCATGGGCGATAAAGAGGTTTTGCAACGACTATTTGAGATCGTGCGATCGCGCCAATGGCGACGCAGCGGGACTTCCGACCTGGGCTTTTGGACCAGTATCGTCATTACCGTGGTTGGATTTTTCGGCAATATGATTTGGGCCTCCTTCATGGGTGTAGGCTTGTCATGTTTGGTCATTCTTCGGCGCGTGTCGGATGGGCTCATCACCAAGTGGGCGAACCTGAAGCATTACCGATCACGCCGGATCAGAAGTTATGTGGAAAATAAAATTCTGGCTGAAATGTTCGACCAGGTAGGTGTGCTGCGACTCAACGGCCACTTGTTTTTTGGCAACAGCATCCGCTTGACGCAATTGGTTGATGAGCTCAGTCCAAATGCGGTGGCCGCTGTCATTGATGTGAGCAAGGTGCACGATGTGGACCCCAGTGGTTTGGACGCTCTGGCTTGGCTTATGCGCGCCATCCTTGACCGCAAGTTGATTCTCGTCCTCACTGGCTTGAGCCGGATGCGATCTGAGGAATTGCGCGAAACGGTCGAGGGGACGGGTGGGATTCACACCTGTATCGATTTGGACCGTGGGCTGGAATTTTGTGAAGACCAGCTTTTGTTGAGTTCATCGTCCGAGACGACCGGTTTGCAAGCCAAACCTCTCAAAGAAAACAGCTTGCTGGAAGGTCTGAGCGACGTTGAGTGCGCTGTTGTCTTGGCGCTTGGCGAGCGCTGTGAGATGAATCAAGGGGTTGTATTGTTCGCCAAGGGCAGTGAAGCCGATGGCGTGTGGCTACTGGAAAAGGGCGTTGTCAACATTCTGGCGGGGGGAGACGATTCCACGCGGTTTTCCAGCCTCGGTCCCGGGCAATTTTTCGGTGAGATCAGCCTGGTGGACGGCAAACCCCGATCCGCTACGGCGCAGACGGGCAGCCCGGTGAGTGCGCTGTTGCTGGACAAGGCAGCAATCGCCGCGTTGGCGGAGCAAGCGCCCGCCGCAGCGCTAAAGATCATGCGCAATATCGCCAAGGAACTGTCTTACCGTGTGCGGCTTTCTTCCGCGCTGCTTGCAGAAGAGCCCAATGATTCCGCTACGGTCTTGGGGAGCAGTTAAGTGGGTGCTTTCATGCTCGTAATTGCATTTTTTCACGCAAGTTCTACGATTCGATTCGCGCTAGTTTAGGAGGTTCAGATGAAAAATATTCGAATAATTCTGACCGCATCGTTGAGCTGGAGTCTGTTGATCATGCCCTTGATCTGTAGCGCCCAGAACGAAGCGATTGGCTTTGTCAAAACTGTGACGGGTGAGGCGTGGGTGACCACTGCCGGACAGCGGTCCAGAGTGCAGTTGGGTGTGCCCATTTTTCTGGGCAGCCAGCTCAAGACCTCAGCAGCAGCCGCTATCGGGGTGGCCTTCAAGGACAACACCATGGTGTCACTTGGACCCGATACCGACATGACGGTGGACGAGTACCTCTATGCGCCGTCTAAAAAAGATTTCAAATTCGGTGCACGACTGAGCAAGGGGAGCTTGAATTACGTCTCGGGCGTGATTGCAAAGCTCAAGCCCGATGCGGTGACGGTCAAGACACCGGGCGGCATCATTGGTGTGAGGGGGACGCAATTCGTTGCCAGAGTGGAAATTCCCCAGGGCGTGCCGTAAGCCAGGCGATGGCCTGCGAACTGAAAACAAGCAGAAAAAAAAGTCGCCGATCCAAGGAGGTTTCATGTTTCAAACAACAAAAAAGTCACTGCTCGCCATCGCTCTAACGGCTGGCTTGGCAGCTAGTGCCCAGAACTTGCCTGAGCCCATGGTGCTGGCTGCGCGCAAGGCAGTGGCGAGCAACCCTGAAGTGCAGGCGCGCTGGCATGCCTTTAAAGCGGCAAGAGAAGAGCAATCTGCCGCGCGTGCCGGGTTTTTGCCTCAACTTGACCTGAGTGCCTTCACGGGGCGACACCAAAGGGTCACGCCTGCCGTTGACTACGGCACTTATGGCACCAACGGCGTTCAGCTCACCCTGACCCAGATGTTGTTTGATGGATTTTTCACCTCCAGCGAGGTCAAACGACTTGGCTTTGCCGGGCTCATGCGCTATTACGAGTTGTCTGATATTTCGCAGTCTATTGCGCTGGATGCCATGGGGGCCTATGTTGATCTGGCGCGCTCCCATGAACTGGTGGATGCAGCCACTCAAAATTTTATCGAGCACAGCCAAACCGCCACGTTGATCGAGGAGCGAACCAGTGGCGGGGTGAGCCGCCGGGTGGACATGGAGCAGGCGACGGGGCGCGTGGCGCAGGCCGAGTCAAAGTTGATGACCGAACGTATCCGTCTGCATGATGCGGGTGCACGGTATCTGCGCATCGTCGGTGAACAGCCACCCCTGGAGTTGCCGCCATTGTCCGAGCCTTTCAAGTTGGAAGGGATGCCTGCGTCGTTCGACGACTTGATGCGCGGTGGTTTTCAGAACAGTCCGCTGCTCAATGCTGCCGTGGAGAACAAGCGTTCATTCGCACAGGCCGTCGAATCAAAAAAGGCTGCGTTTATGCCCGGTGTTGTAGCGCAGGCGTTTCAGAAAGATAACGTGAACTTGATGGGCGTCCCTGGCAACGCCAGAGATGCAGAGGTTGCCGCCATTTTGAATTACAACTTGTACCGGGGTGGCGCAGATTCGGCCAGAGAACGTCAAGCGGTGAGTTTGAGAGAACAATCCACTGATCTTCAGGAAAAAGCCTGCCGCGATGTCCGACAGACTCTGGCGGTGACCTATAACGACGTACAAAAACTCAATCTTCAATTGTTGCAGTTGAGCCAGCATCGACTTTCAACCGACAAGGCCCGCGCAGCCTACCGCCAGCAGTTTGAGATCGGGCAGCGCACGTTGCTGGACCTGCTGAATACTCAAAATGAGTATTTTGAAGCGGCACGCAGCCACATTGATGCCCGATACAACCAGGCTCAGGCGCAGGCGCGTACCTTGGCCGCAATGGGGAAGCTGGTTGCCGTGCTCGGCGTTGACCGCAATGACGTGCTCAGTGCGCAAGATGCAGGTCAGAACCGGAGCGGCATTGAGGTGAGTGAGTTGTGTCCGCCAGATGAAATTTCGGTTGAGGACATTGAAAAATTCAAGGCTAGTCTGGTACGTCAGCCACCCAAGCGTCCGGGCTCTTACGTCGTGCTGTTGGCCAGTCCAGATAGCAGCGTTGGTCGTGTCATTGTGCGGGGCCAACACGGCGAACAGTCACTCTCCAAAGTCCAGCAAGGTGTGGCACTGGATGGCCTCGGTTCCCCGTTTGAGGTGAGTAAAGATCAGCTGCTGCGGGATTTTGGTGCGGCTCAGGCGGCACTACCCGCACAGCCTGAACAGTTCATTCTCTACTTCAAGCGCGGCAGCGTGGAGTTGACGCCTGAATCCAGGGCTTTGCTGCCACGTCTTCTGGAGCGCGTGCGTGCCCGTCAAGTTCCGGACCTGTCCATTGTTGGTCACACGGACACCATGGGTGGGGACGGTGCGAACGACGCGCTTGGTCGCAAGCGGGCAGAGGCACTGGTTAAACAGATGCGCCAATTCGGGCTGAAGGCCGAAGTGTTGACCGTTACCTCCAATGGTAAACGCACGCCCTTGGTGGCTACGCCGGACGAAACCGACGAGCCGCGCAATCGCAGGGTGGAGATCACGCTGCGCTGAAGCGCGTTTTTATTTGGATGCCATCACGATGAGGTCGTCGGTTGCGCCCTGGCGTAATCGAGCCAAATGCAATTGGACCAGCGGGTCTTGTGGGTGAAGCCGAGCCAAGGCCTCGAAGTTCTCTCGCGCAAGTTCAAGTTGGTGAGTCTCTCCCGGTTGGAGCAGCCGTATGGCAGCGTCATAGTCTGCCAAATTGGCGCAGGCCTCAGTGTTGATGGTCACAACCGGCTCATAGACCTGAAGTGCCTGAAGTTTCCCTTTGAGTACCAGTCGCCCCACATAGCGCACGGGTACGTCTGCGCACCCATCCAAAATCGCTTGCGACACGCAAACCCGTGTACCCAGGTGCTTGTTGACGGTCTCCAGCCGCGCGGTGGTGTTGATCGGGTCGCCCAACGCCCGGTAATCAAACAGTGTCTTGCCACCAAAATTGCCAACAATCACCTCACCGCAATGCACGCCGATCCGGGTGTCACCCCACGCCACACCCTGAGCCCGCAGTCTGGCCGCGTAGTCCGAGGCAAAGGTGTCCATTGCCAGTGCGCAGTCCAGGGCTCTCTGGCGGTGATCAGGTTGGGGAACCGGTGCTGAAAACATCACCGTCACCGCATCGCCTACGATGCGGTCCAGCGTTCCTTCGTACTTGAAGACGATGGTCAGCATGCCATCCAGATAGTCGTTGAGAAGTGCCACCGCCCGCATCGGGTCACCCGACTCCATCATGCCGGTAAAGTTGGCCAGATCAGTGAATACAAAGCTGCATATTTGTCGTTGGCCGCCGAGTTCCAGTTGGTCGGGATGAGCTACCAGATGCGCCACCTTGTTGGGCGACACATAACGTGAAAACGCATCTCGGACCCAGCGTTGCTCACGCTCACTGACAAGATGATGCACGCCACTGGCCAACACAAAGTTGAGGATGATGCCCAATGAGGGGCTGGTGACGTCCAGCAGCAGGTGATGGGCCGTAAACGCATACCAGGCCCCGCCCCAGGCGGCACCGAGCACAGCCACAACCAGCACGCTTGCCCAGCGCACCGAAGTCCCTAGCGCCACCAGCCCGACGACCAGCGTACCAATGAGCAACACCAGGGCCTCCACCCCGCCAGCCCAAGTTGGGCGATTCAGGAATTCACCCGACAGCATCTGCTCCAATGCCAGCACGTGGGCCTGCACACCCGGCATGATGCGTCCCATAGGATTGAACCGCAAGTCCATCAAGCCTGTTGCTGAACTGCCGATCACCACGATGTACCCCTCTAGCTGAGCTGCGTCAACCTTGCCGCTCAACACCTTGGCTGCCGACAAGAAGCGTTCGGCTTGATCGTCGGTGTAGTGAAGCCATATTTCCCCGCGGGGGTTTGTTGGCACTGTGATGGCACCGATGCGCACGTCCTGAATGCCAGCCTCATTGCTCCGTAGCAGGTAATTGCGTGCGTCCTGGGCCACGCGCAGTGCTTCAGCGCTCAAACTTGGCACCATCTGCTCCCCCAATCTCAGCAACATAGGCACCCGGCGAACCACGCCATCGGCATCGGTTGCAAAGTTCAATGCGCCTACCCCACCCGCAGAGGCCCGCAGCCCCGGCAAGGGCCAAATGGCCACGTCAAAGCCATGAAGCCATTGCGCTGGATCGGTGCCGCCACTGGAAATGATGCGATAGGGCAGTTTTGACGTGTCAAAGGGCGCGACCACCGACGTTCCTGGTGTGCCGCTGTGAGACAAGCTGCTGCCCAGCACCACATGTCGACCGGTTAGGGTGCTGCCCAGCACGTCATCGTGATCAGGCAAGCGTTGCAGCGCACTGCTGACTTGCGGGTCTTGCCAAAGTTGCGCCATGGACAGGGGTGACGTGCGGTCGGGTTCAGCCAGCAGAACGTCAAACACGATGGCTGCAGCACCGGCTTCATGAAGCCGGTGCACCAGCTCGGCGACGCGAGTTCGCGGCCAGGGCCACTGACCGTAGGCCTTCAGGCTGGCTTCGTCAATATCGACCACGCGCACCGCTTGTGGTGTGTAAGGGCGCGGATGCCAGCGCTGGAATTGGTCAAATTGCGACAAACGCAAACTCTGCAAGGGGATGGGATCAATTAACCACAACGCCATGGCGCTCAGGGCAATCAGGATCACCATGGCCAGTGCCGCAGCGTTGGACAAGATACCTGGCAGTTTTTTGAAATTGATTTTGCTGAACATCACAGGTACCTTGATTTGGGGTCGTCGGCGTTCGGGATGAATTCCGTCAATCTCTCCAGGCCCGGCGGCTCATTCACCATGCCGGGCTCGCGCTCGATCAACGCCGCCTTGATGCCGTACAAGCCCAGCAGGTTGGCCAGGATCAGGCCGGTAGGGCCAGCGCCGATGAGGATGGCGGGATGGTGAGGGGGTCATTGCGTATTTTTTTCTTGCCATGTCGCAAACTCCAGCGGCCTCAAGCCAAACCGAATGGCATTACCTGCGTGCAATGCTTTGAACTCATCAAGGACCAACGCGACGAAATGCGTTTGGTCAACGGTGCTCACCACGGCCGGTATTTTGGCCCGTGCCGTGGCCTCGTTGGCTGGCTCTGAGTGGCGCACGATGGATGCGACCACTTCACTCAAGGCCTTGCGGTAGCGCAGTCGAAAAATGTCGGGTGGCACCAGGTTTTGCTGCACGGCGACGTATTGCTGACACGAACGCTCATAGGCCCAGACGAAGACGTCACGCAGCAGATCGACGCGGTTGAGTTCGTACACGCCGATCATGCCGTCCACATAGGCCTGCTGGGGAACGTCGATGAAGGACAAAGGGCATAGGTTGTGCCGAATGAAGGGAATGTTGGCGGCCAGTCGTGAAACACGTTTGTTGACGTCCTCAAAAGGTTGCAGATAAGGCAAGTGCACCATCAGAAAGAACGACTGCTCAAATGGATCCTGAATTTGTGCTGCCATGTGGATGACGACGCCAAACAGATCATCCAGGCGTTGTGGCATGGCGATGGGCATATAGACGCTGCCGCCAATCTCGACCGCACGGCTGCGGATGCGCCCGCAAGCTAGGGGGTCGGCCATCAACCCGTCGGATAAAAAAGCATGCAACGCGATGACGCTGCTGGTTGTCAGGCTGGCTTGATCGGTGTCACTCACCAGGTATTCGATGGCAGCCTTGTGGTTCAGGATCATCTGGGTTTCCAGCGCACTTTTCCCTTCGGCTGCTTGACCAAATTCAATCAGACGCTCGGTATCCAGACGGCTGTAAGTGTTGCCCTCCAGCTGAGAGGATGCCCACGACAAGTCAATCAGCAGGCGGCTGAGAATGTCTCTCGCAAAAGTACCGGCCGGTGTTTGCTCGGCGGGTGATCGGCCCAGCACGTGGAGTTGGTCGCGCAGGCTTGGTGGCAGATAGACCGTTTGGTTGGGTTGGTACGCCGTCAAAAAGTCCGTCTGGTAGCCCACCGGTTTGCGCAAGGGGCGAGCTTGACGAACGTAGGCCTTGATTTCTTCTCCCTCGGGGGAGGTGGGGACATAAATTTCGGCTGAAGCTTGATCCGTGACTTGCAAGCGCTCATGAACCTCAACTTCGATCACTTGAGGCGTTGGCTGGTAGCGTAAGGCCCGTCCCTCTCCACGAGACTGAATACGTGCCTGCTGAATCAGCAGTGCCAGCCTGCGTTGCATGGTGCGGCGCGGCACCGAGGCGTTGAGGTGCTGTGAAAGATCTTCAATGCCAATCCCTTGTGGGTGCTGAGAAATCAGTGCCGCGAGCCGTTCAAGCGCTTGGGGTGGTGTGACTTTGGGCATGATTCTTCAACTGGATTGGCTCTGAATGATTCAGTATCGCGCCAAATAAAGTGGCGCGCAAATTAAATCGCGCCGAATTGTGGTGTTTTCGCGCCATTATCGCGCCACAAAAGCGCGAACACAGGCTTAACGCCC
>JANPNG010000001.1:0-2116 GCA_031427355.1 Hylemonella sp. | reverse complement strand
AAAATGTTCAACAGTTTTCTGGATGGCTCCAAGCCCTCCATCGAATGCACCGCCGTGGCCAACGCCACCGGCCTGACCGTGCCCAGCAACGGCCTGCTTTACCCCCCCGCCAGTGTTGAAGACATCCCGTTTGTGACGCGGCCTATTCAAGAGGGTGGCGTGCTAGAGCGCAAGGGCATGGTTGAAGTCATCTCTTCTTTAGAAGCCGATGGCCGCAAGATTCCTTACGACATCCGCATGGGGGTGTGGGTCACGGTCGAGGCCGAGACCGACTACATCAAGAACTGCTTTGAAGAGTACAACGCGCACACTGACCCAAGCGGACGTTATTTCACGCTCTACAAGCGCTGGCACCTGATTGGCCTTGAGGTCGGCGTATCGGTCGCCAGTGTGGCGCTTCGGGGTGAGCCCACTGGCGTCGCGACCTGCTGGAACGCCGACGTGGTGGCCACCGCCAAGCGCGACCTACAACCGGGTGAAATGCTCGACGGCGAAGGCGGCTACACGGTCTGGGGCAAGCTGCTACCGGCCGACACATCGCTACAAATGGGCGGCCTGCCTCTAGGCCTGGCGCACCAGGTTAAAGTCGTGCGCGCTGTGAAGAAAGGCCAGAGCCTGAGTTGGGCCGATGTGGCGATGGACACCTCGACACCGGCCTATCAAGTGCGCCATGAGATGGAGGGCATGTTCGCCCCATCGATGCAGAAAAAGGCGGCCTAAGCACCCGCTGCGTTAGCAGCATGGTGCGGGCCGCTGGGTGACTACAAGCCCAGTTACAAGCCCAGCAGTTGCGCCGGGTTGCGCTTCATCATGGTGTCGATGTCGGCTTGCGACACGCCAGCCGCTTTCACGGCGGCGACCTGGTTCTCTATGCCATCGGGCGGCGTCATCATGCCCTGCTGACCGAGGTCGGTGGACAGTACCAAGTGTTCGGCACCGATGTCCTTCACCGCCTGCGCGACGGCTTTGGCATCCACGCGATCCCAGTGGGTCATCCACGGGTACTGCGCTTGCGGGCCGGTCATGAATTGCAGGTAGCAGATTTCAATTTTGGCACCCATGGCCGTGACTTGCTTGGCCTGCTCCAGGCTCAGCCCGGGGATGTTGGTCAAGCCGTGCGTGACCAACATGTTCTTCACGCCCAGCTCGCGCCCCCGCTTGACGACCGCCAACACCTCCTCGGGGTGCACATGGCCAGTGGCCAGCACCAGGTTTTCACGCGCGATGATCTTGAGCACCTCTTCCATCTCGGGCGTGACCTTGCCGTCAATGGCGACCCGAAGGCCGGACTTGTTTTTGTCCACCAGGGTCTTGATGTGTTTGTCGGAGTCAAAGGTCGGCAGCCAGACGATCTTGCCGCGGCCACCGGACATCCGGTGCATCCACTCCACTGCCGCCGGGTTCACGCCGCCAACCGAGCTGTTGAGCACGATACCGCCCCAAATCTCGATGCCAGGCACCTGCTGCATGGCCAGCGCCGCTCGGTCTGCGGTAGTGACGACATGGTTCTTCAACACCAGCCCGCGCATGCCTTTGCGGCGGGCGACGGTGGCCAGTTCAATGTCGGTGAGGGAACGCCCAAACACATCGGGGTCGGGGTGCACGTGCATGTCGATCACGCCTGCAGCGGGGCTGATGCGGGGCGGTGGCGGCGGGAAGCCGACCTGGGCCAGGGCTGGCCCAGTCGAGCCGAGCAGGGTGCCCAAGGCGAGCAGCAGCGCGCCGCTCATTTTGGACAGTCGAAGCTTGCGGGTGGTGTTCATCATGTCTCCTTTTGGTTTTTGATCGCGCGTCATAGCGCGCGTCAAAGAATACAGGCAAACGATGACCAGAGGTTCCCGAGCAAACCCTTCTTTAGGTGACTTCAGCAGGGCGTTGCCGCAACACATCCATCGCCAAACACAGATCCGCCCAGGCCTTGGCCTTGTCTTGCGGCGCGCGCAGCAGGGTGGCCGGGGGATAGCTCACCACCACAGGCACGCCCTGGTAGCGGTGCACTTGGCCACGCAGTTTGCCCAGCGGCAAGGTGGCAACCTCAGGCAACGTGGCTTGCAGCAGCGACTGGGCTGCCACACGGCCCAACGCCAGGATGACGTGGGGCTGGATCAGCGCGACT